>CAYVPZ010000673.1:0-3098 GCA_964453955.1 uncultured Solibacteraceae bacterium
CAACGTCGGCTGGGGCGAAATGAACCGCTGGGTGGAGTTCTATCGCGACGTGATGGGCTTCCAGATGTGGAAACATTTCGACGACGCCGATATCAGCACCGAGTACTCGGCGCTGATGTCCAAGGTGATGTCCAATGGCAACGGCCGCGTGAAGTTCCCCATCAACGAACCGGCCGAGGGCCGGCGGAAATCGCAGATCGAAGAATACCTGGATTTCTACAAGGGGCCCGGCGTGCAGCATATCGCGCTGGCCACCGGCGACATCATCGAAACCGTTTCCAGGCTGCGCGCGCAGGGCGTGGAATTTCTGCGCGTGCCCACGGCGTATTACGACCAGCTGGAAGCGCGCGTGGGGAAAATCGACGAACCGCTCGATCGCCTGGCCGATCTGGGCATCCTGGTGGACCGCGACGACGAAGGCTACATGCTGCAGATTTTCACGCGCCCGGTGGAAGACCGGCCCACGCTGTTCTACGAGATTATCCAGCGCAAGGGCAGCCGCAGCTTCGGCAAGGGCAATTTCAAGGCGCTGTTCGAGGCCATCGAGCGCGAGCAGGACCGCCGCGGGAACTTGTAGCATAATCATTGGCATGAAACTGATCACGTACCGCCGCCGGCCGGGCGACGAACCGGAACCCGGCGTGCAGTTCCCGCAGTTTACCGTGAGCCTGGGGCCGCTGGGTTACCGGGATATGTTGTCGGTGCTCGCGGCCGATGACGCCGGGCGCCAGTCCATCCAGGAATTTCTGGATGGCCCGCCCCCAGGCTACGCGGTCACGCCGCTGGATGAGATCACGCTGCTGGCGCCGGTTCCGCGCCCTCCCAAGTTCATCTGCGTGGGCCTGAATTACCGCGATCATGCCGCCGAGTCGCACTCGGAGATTCCCAGCGTCCCCACCATCTTCAGCAAGTTCTCCAACTGCGTGATCGCGCCGGGGGAGCCGATCATGCTGCCCAACAACTCCACCAGCCCGGACTACGAGGCCGAGTTCGCGTTCGTGATCGGACGGGGCGGCCGGCACATCGCGGCGGACGACTGGAAACGCCACGTGGCCGGATACACCATCGTCAACGACGTGAGCGCGCGCGATTTTCAGAGAGCCACCAGCCAGTGGCTGATGGGCAAGACCTTCGACACCTTCGCCCCGATGGGACCGTGGATCACCACGGCGGACGAAATCGACGACCCGCACGCGCTGGACATCCGGCTCACCCTCGACGGCGAGCTGATGCAGAACTCCAACACGCGCGAGTTGATCTTCGGCATACCGGCGCTGGTCGAGTACCTGTCGAGCGTGGTCACGCTGGAGCCGGGCGACATTGTCTCCACCGGCACTCCCGCGGGGGTGGGCTTCGCGCGCCGTCCGCCCCGCTGGCTGCGGCCCGGCGATGAGGTGGTGATCGCAATCCAGGGCCTTGGCGAGCTGCGGAACCCCGTGGTTGCGGAGCCGGCTTGGTGCAGGAACGCCGGCCGGCCCACTGGCCCGCGCTGCTCGGCTTGAGCGCCGCGGCGGTGCTCGTCCATGTCCTGACCAACGGGCGTTACGGTTACTTCCGCGACGAGCTTTATTACCTCGCCTGTGGACGGCACGTCGATTGGGGTTACGTCGACCACGCGCCGCTGATCGGCTGGCTGGCCTGGCTGCAGCTCCATGTCATCGGCACTTCATTGCACGCCATGGGTCTGCTTCCGGCGCTATCGGCCGGCGCGAAAGTGCTGCTGACGGGTCTTATCGCGGGGGAGCTGGGGGGAAGGCGCTTTGGCGTCCTGCTGGCTTGTTTGGGCGTGCTGGTGGCGCCTGTCTATCTGGTCATCGATAACCAGTTCGCCATGAACACCTTCGAGCCGCTGGTCTGGATGGGCTGCGTGCTGGTGCTGCTGGTGGCGGTGAGGCGAAACGATCCCCGGTTGCTGGTGTGGTTCGGCGCGATCGCCGGGATGGGTCGGGAGAACAAGCATTCCACCCTCTTCTTCGGTTTCGCCATCGTGGTGGGGCTGCTTCTCAGCCGCGACCGGCGCCTGCTTTGGAATCCGTGGATGTGGGTTGCCGGCGCCGTGGCCCTGGCGCTCTTCGCGCCGAACCTGATCTGGCAGATCCGGCATCACTGGCCCACCCTGGAAGACCTCGCCAATGTCCGCCGGATGCACAAGAACGTCGAACTGCCTCCGCTCCCTTTCCTGGGTGAGCAAGTGCTGATGCTGGGCCCGGCGAACCTGCCGATCTGGGCGCCGGGGCTATGGTTCCTGCTGTTCCATAAGCAGGCGGGCAGGTATCGGTTCCTGGGTTTCGCGTAGTTGACCCTTCTGGCCGCGATGATGGCGATGCGCGCCAAAGACTACTACCTCGCGCCCATCTACCCGATGCTGTTCGCCGCGGGGGGCGTCTTCTGGGAGGCGATCACGCAAGCGGGCTGGCGCTGGATTCGCGTGGCGTTGCCGGTCGTTGTTATTGTCCTGGCCCTGCCGTTGTTACCGGTGGCATTACCTATCCTCCCGGCCGACAAGGTCCTGGCGTACGAGGCCTTCATCGGCTTACAGCCTCCGCGCACGGAGGTCGGGATGCAGAGCCCGCTCCCACAGTATTTCAGCGACGAATTCGGCTGGCCGGAGATGGTGCAGGCCGTCGGCTCGGTGTATTGGTCGCTGCCGCCGGAAGAGCGCGCCCGGGCGGGAATCTACGCCGAGAATTACGGAGAGGCCGGCGCCGTCGACTTTTTCGGCCCCCGGCTTGGCCTGCCCAACGCGATCTCGGCGCACCAGACCTACTTTTATTGGGGCCCGCGCCAGTTTACCGGGGACGTCCTCATCGTGCTGAATGAGGACCGCCAGTCCCTCGATCAACATTGCGTAACCGTTACGGATGGGCCATGGGTGGGTCATCCCTTGTCCATGTTCTGGGAGCGCTTTCGAATCTATGTCTGCCGGGGAGCGCATCCGCCGCTACCGGAACTTTGGCCCCGCCTGAAACATTGGAATTAGCCGGGCCGGACTTTCCGGAGATTTTATTTGTCTGGCCGCCACTATGAGCAATGTGTGCGCGTCTAACGGGACGCTAAAGAAAGGCTTTCACAGGCTGAAGCCTGGGCATCCTGCCAGG
>CAYVPZ010000674.1:0-3094 GCA_964453955.1 uncultured Solibacteraceae bacterium
GCTTTGCCGCATGACCCGAGCGCGCCACGCCAAGTTTGCCGACACCATCTATCATCTCGAACCCAACCTGAAAGAACACCCGGGCGCCCTGCGCGATCTGCACGTCATCCGCTGGCTGGCCGTATTGCGCGAAGCGCCCGCCGACTACATCCCGGAGACCGCCGCCGCGTTCCTGTACTCCATCCGCATCTTCCTCCATCGCTCCCTCGGCCGCGACGCCAACCTGCTCACCTTCGATCTGCAGGAGGCCATCTCCGCGGAGCCCGCCGCGTGGATGCGCGAGTACTATCGCAGCGCCCGCGAAATCTGGCGCTCCGCCAACCAGGCCATGGAGGCCTCCGAGCGCCGCGATCTGGGCCTGTTTTCGCAATTTCGCGACTGGCGCGGCCGCGTCTCCAACTCCGAGTTCACCGTTTCGCGCGAGCGCGTGCTGTTGCGGGAACCGCTGGAGCTGGAACGCGACCCGGAATACCCGATTCGCCTGATGCAGTTTCTGGCGCGGCACAAGCTCCGTCTGGCGCGCGAAACCGAGAGCCGCATCACCGCCGCGCTCGGCGGCATGTGGCTTCGCCGTCAGCCATCCTGGCCGTCTCTGCGCGCCCTGCTGGCCCTGCCGTATGCGTCCACCGCGCTGCGCGTCATGCACGAAACCGGTCTGCTCACCCGGCTCATACCGGAATGGGCCCGCATCGATTGCCTGGTGACCCGCGACTTCTATCACCAGTACACCGTGGACGAGCACACCCTGGTGACGCTCGAATCGCTGGAAGAGCTGCGCGACTCGAAGGACACCGAGCGCCAGAAATTCCGCACGCTTTTGCATGAAACGGCCGCGTGGGAGACACTTCGCCTGGCGCTGCTGCTGCACGACATCGGCAAGGGCGGCGGGACCGGCGAACACACTCGTGAATCGGTTCGGCTGGCCACCGCGGTGATGGAGCGGCTGGGCGTGCCGCCGGGCGAGCGCGAGACCGTGCTGTTCCTGATCGGGCGCCATCTGGACCTGTCCGGCATCATGAATTCGCGCGACCTGATCGATCCCGGCACGGCCCGTTACATGGCCGAGCGCATCGGCACGGTGGAGCGCCTGCGCATGTTGACGCTGCTCACCTGGGCGGACATCAGCGCGGTGAATCCAACGGCCATGACGCCGTGGCGTCTGGAACAGCTCTGGCTCACGTATCTGGCCGGCTACGCGGAGTTCACGCGCGAGCTGGAGACGTCGCGCATCCGCGAGCCGCGCTTCACGGCGGAAGTGTCGGCGTTCATCGAAGGCTTTCCCACGCGCTATCTGAACACCCACACCGAGGACGATATTCGCGCGCACTACGTCCTGTGGAGCGAGAACAAAACGGCGGGCCTGGCCATCTCCATCGAGCGCTCCGAGGGCACCTGGCGCATGACCGTCATCACCGGCGACCGCCCGTTCCTGCTGGCTTCGCTCTCGGGCACGCTGGCCGCCTTCGGGCTGAACATCCTGAAAGCCGAAGCGTTCTCCAACTCCCAGGGGATCATCCTCGATACTTTCGCTTTCGCCGACCCGCATCGCACCCTGGAGCTGAATGCGTCCGAACTGGACCGGCTTCGCGACACCGTCCGCCGCGCCATTATCGGCAAGGCGGACGTGCGCAAGCTCCTGGCCGGGCGCCGGAAACCGGCCATCACCAACGGCGCGCACATCCCCGCCTCGGTGGCCTTCAACAACGTGGCCTCCGAGACGTCGTCATTGATTGAGATTGTGGCCGAGGATCGCCCCGGCCTGTTGTACGACCTGACCCAGGTGCTGTCGTCGGCGGGGCTGAACATCGAGGTGGTGCTGATCGACACCGAGGCGCACAAGGCCATGGACGTGTTCTACGTGACGTACGAAGGCGCGCGGGTGCCGCTGGGTATGCAGCCGGAGATTCGGAACAAGCTGCTGGACGTGTGCGGGTAGGGACGGTGTCATGGGGCAACAAAGCAGGACTGTGCCGGCGCGGCATCCGACAGTCAGATTCTCAAGTGAGCCTTTATGAGCGAGGTCAACAGTTGCTGAAACAGAGGCAAGCTTAGAGACCCGACACTCTTCGCCCGCTCCTTTGCATGCGACCAAATGGTGTCGTTTCGTGCAGAGTCAATGAAGTCGTGTCCTTTCGACGTTAGATGAAGCGGGATTGCGGCTGGCCCGTTCGAGCCATGGGAGGTAACGTCCGCTGTCGCGACCAGCCCCGCGTCGCCCAGAAGCCAAACGTGGTACTGGATTTGACCCTGGGTGTAATCGCCGCCAATCTGCATCTCGCGTGGAGCGAACCCGCTCGGATGCTCCTCCATCTTGAACAAGATTTGGCGAATCAAGTCCATGTCCCGTTGCATGGGACCAGCGTATCATCGGCTGGCGCGGGCTCGGACTTACTGAAAGGGTATGTCAACCTCAACATAGCTGCCGGGTGTGGCCGCATTGACCGCTTCAATGACGCGTTGAATGTGGGGGCGAAGTCGCGGCCATTGCTGCTGGCCGAGAACCGAAATCGCGATCATACGAACCGCAAGGTTCTGCTGATAGCGCATGTTCTTGTCGGTTGTCAGCAGGACGTCAAATCCCGTTTCTTCCGCCACGGTCAGCCAGTCGCCAGCCAGTCGCCATTTCTGAGCTGATCCCAGCCTTGCTGTGCCGCGGTGCGGACGGTATGGCCGTCGAGATACGAACGGATCGGCACGGGCGTCGCCTGATCGAAAATAATCCGCATTTACGGCGCGTATGCTGTCGCTTTCTCGAGACTGCGCGCCGCGAATTTAATAACCGCCTTGACCTGTTCGCGGTCCAGCCCGTCGAACCACTCCATGATGTCGTCGATACTGGCCCCGGCTTCCTGATTTTCGAAGATGGCGGATACCGGCATCCGTGTACCCTTCAAAACCCACGCGCCGCTGACCTTGCCGGGGATGCTTTTCACGGCGGGGCATTGTGACCAGTCGAGAGCTGCCATGTTGTTAGCCTCATTTTATCGTAGCCTCTTTACCCACGTCGGGACGGAAGGGTGCGCGTGCCAGCGTTCACATTCAAACTCCCGCTGATGTTCAAGGTTCCAGAAGCGCTACGCGCTGACGGGCTTTC
>CAYVPZ010000675.1:0-3070 GCA_964453955.1 uncultured Solibacteraceae bacterium
CGACGGCTGGCAGGACATTCTCATCGTCAACGGCATGGACTGGCCCGGCCACAAGAAACAGCGCAGCACCATGCGCCTGTATCGCAACAATCGCAACGGCACGTTCAGCGACGTCACCCGCGCGGCCGGCCTGGATATCGAAATGTACGGCATGGGCGTGGCCGTGGGCGACTACGACAACGACGGCTTCCCCGACATCTTCGTCACCTGCGTGGGCCAGAGCCGGTTGTTCCACAACACCGGCCGGGGCACGTTTACCGACGTCACGCTCAAGGCCGGCCTCGGCAAGCATGAGGGACTGAGCACGTCGGCCCTGTGGTTCGATTACGACCGCGACGGCCTCCTGGATCTGTTCGTCTGCAACTACGTGAAGTGGTCCGCCGAGACCGACATCTTCTGCAGCCTCGACGGCTCGACGAAAGCCTATTGCACGCCGGAAGCCTATCACGGCGCCACCTGCTGGCTGTTTCGCAATCGCGGCAACGGCACGTTCGAGGATGTCACCGCGAAGAGCGGCATCTTCGACACGTCCTCGAAATCCCTGGGCGTGGCCATGCTCGACTACGACATGGACGGCTGGCCCGATCTGTTCGTGGCCAACGACACGCAGCCCAACAAGCTGTACCGCAACGGGCGCGACGGCCGCTTCGAGGATGTGGCGCTGCGCGCGGGCGTGGCCTTCAGCCAGGATGGCAAGGCGCGCGCGGGCATGGGTGTGGACGCGGGCGACTATGACAACTCCGGCGTGCCCAGCCTGGTGGTGACCAACTTCGATAACGAGATGCTGGGCCTGTACCGCAAGGACAAATCGGGAAGCTACATCGATCTGGCGCCCGGCTCGGACATCGGACGGCTCTCCCGGCGCAGCCTCGGTTTCGGCTGCTTCTTCTTCGACGCGGATCTGGACGGCAAGCTCGACCTGCTGGTGGTGAACGGGCACATCGACGATACCTTCCGCCGCATCAGCCGCGACGCCCGCTACGAGCAACCGCCGCACCTGTTTATCAACAAGGGCCACAACGGCTTCGAAGACGTGGCCAGCCTGGTGGGCGGTGGCTTCGATACCCCGCGAGTGGGCCGCGGCGCGGCCTTCGCCGACATCGACAACGACGGCGATCTCGACGTGCTCATCACCACCAACCACGGCCCCGCATACCTGTATCGCAACGACCAGTTGGCGGGGAATCGCAGCATCCGCTTCCGCCTGATTGGCACGAAGTCGAACCGCGACGCGATCGGCTCGCTGGTGCGCATCTACTATGGCGGGGAGACCAGTTCGCGGCTGGTGAAGAGCGGGTCGAGCTTTCTCTCGCAATCGGAGCTGCCGGTGACCTTCGGCCTCGGCCATCGCCCCAACATCGACCGCGCGGTGATCTCCTGGCCAAGCGGCCGCACGGAAGAGTACAAGAATCTCCAGTCGGGCCGCTACACCTGCACCGAGGGCAAGGGCATTCAGCCGGGGTAGGGCGCAGCGGATGAGCCTTTCCGAGATCCTCCAGCGGCTCGAATCTTTGTATGGCCCGCAGGAGCCGTGCTGGCCAACGGATCCCTGGCTGTTTCTGGTGTGGTGGCACTGCGGATATCCGGCGAGCGACGCCGCGTGCGCAAGAGGCTGGGAGTCGCTGAACAGAGCGGTCGGTGTCCAACTGCGGCAAATCCTCCAGGCGCCCGCTCCAAAGCTGGCCAGTGCGCTGAGGTCGGGCGGCATGTTCCCGGAGCTTCGTGCGATGCGCCTGAAAGAAATCGCCGCGCGAGTCCGGAACGAATTCGGCGGCGACCTGCGCGGCGCGCTGCACGGACCACTCGCCGGGATTCGAAAGACGCTCAGGAGTTTCCCAGGTATTGCCGATCCCGGCGCCGACCGGATGCTGCTTTTCGCCGGCATCTCGCCGGTCGCCGCGGTCCCCTCCAACTGCGTGCACGTGCTGGTCCGCATCCGCAGCGGGCCCGAAAGCGCGAACTACGGTGCGACCTATCGCGAGGCGCAGCGCGCTGTCGAAGCGGAGGTTCCCGCGAAGCTCGACGCACGCACCCGCGCCTACCTTCTTCTGAAGCGGCACGGCCAGGAGTTGTGCAAACGCGCCAACCCGAAGTGCGCCCAGTGTCCGGTCAGCCCTTCTTGCGCATATTCCGCGGCCAATCGCGGTGAGTGAACGCTCCCGCCTACGCGCCGGCGCCCTCAACCTGGCAAAGCCGCCTGACGCCGCTGCAGGAAACGCCGCACCGCGGGATCGCGATCGAGGCCGATGGCCATCTCGTAGGCCCGCCGCGCTTCGCCATGTGCGCCTGTCCTCGCCAGCAACTCCGCGCGCGCCGCCCACCAGGGCTGGTATTCGGCCAGCCGCGCATCGGCGGCTATCTCCTCCATCGCCTCCAGCGCAGCGTCGGCTCCGCGCATCTCCGCGATCGCCAAAGCGCGATTGATAGCCACCACCGGCGAGCCAATGAGCGCCAGCAGCGCGTCGTATAGCTGCACCACCCCGGCCCAGTTGGCGCGACCCGTGCGGCAGCGATCAACGTGCGCCGATTGCAACGCGCCTTCCAACTGATAGCGGCCTATCACGCCCAGAGCTCTGGCGCGCCGCAGCAGCGCCTCCGCCTCGGCAATCATCCGCGCATCCCACAGCGCTGTATCCTGCTCGGCCAGCGGAACGTACTCGCCGTCCGCCCGGCGCCGCGCGCCCCGCCGCGCCTCCGCGTGGAGCATCAGTGCAAGCAGGCCCAGCGCCTCCGGTTCCTGCGGCAGCAATTCGGTCACCAGGCTGGCTAGAAACAGGGCTTCGTCGGTGAGATCGCGGCGGACGGCATCGGTCCCGGCGGCATCCGCCCAGCCTTCGGTAAAGGCTGCGTAGATCGCGTCCAGCACGGTCTCCAGCCGGCCCGGAAGCTCCTCGCGCCCGGGGATGCGGAATGAAATGCCGGCCTGCCGGATCTTCTCCTTGGCGCGGACCAGCCGCTTGCCCATGGCCGCCGGCGAGGTGAGAAACGCCGAGGCGATTGTCTTCGCATCCAGCCCCAGCACCACCTGCAGCATCAGCGGCGCGCGGATGGCCGCCTCGATGGCCGGGTG
>CAYVPZ010000676.1:0-3066 GCA_964453955.1 uncultured Solibacteraceae bacterium
CGTCCCGCCCGACGCCGGCGTGGTGGCGCCGCGCAAGCTGCTGCGCATCGGCTACGTGGAACAGGACTCCACATTCCCGCCCGAGGCCACTATCGGCGACCTCATCCGCGCCGTGCCGCTCGCCGATCACCTGGACGAAACCGAGCTGGCCGCGCGCATCAGCCAGACGCTGGGCCGCGCCGGGTTCGCCAGCGCCGAGGTGCGCGCGGGCACGCTCTCCGGCGGCTGGAAGAAGCGGCTGGCCATCGCGCTCGAGCTGGTGAAGCAGCCCGGCCTGCTGCTGCTCGACGAGCCCACCAACCATCTGGATCTCGAAGGCATCCTCTGGCTGGAGAAGATGCTGCGGTCGGCCGAGTTCGCCTCCGTCACCATCAGCCACGACCGCTACTTTCTGGAGAACAGCGCCACGGTGATGATGGAGCTGGACCGCGTCTACCCCGGCGGCCTGTTCCGCGCGCCCGGCAACTACAGCGAATTCCTGGTGAAGAAGGAGGAGTTTCTGGAGGCGCAGACACGCCGCCAGGAGGCGCTGGAGAACAAGGTGCGCGGCGAGATCGAGTGGCTGCGGCGCGGGGCGAAGGCGCGCACGTCGAAGTCGAAAGCGCGCATCGACGAGGCCGGGCGGCTCATCGACGAACTGGGCGACCTGAACGCGCGCACGGCCACGCGCAGCGCGCGGATCGATTTCACCGGCACCGACCGGCGCACCAAACGGCTCATCGAAGCGCGCCGCGTCGGCAAATCGCTGGGCGGCCGGACGCTGTTTCGCGATTTGTCGTTCGTGCTTTCGCCGGGCGCGCGGCTGGGTTTGCTGGGGCCCAACGGCAGCGGCAAGACCACGCTGCTCGAACTGTTGACCGGCGAGCGCGAGCCGGATGCGGGCGAGGTGGTCCGCGCCGAGAACGTGCGCATTGTCTATTTCGACCAGACCCGCGAGAAGCTGGACCCGGCGGCCACCCTGCGCCGCGCCCTGGCGCCCGAAGGCGACTCGGTGATGTATCGCGGGCGCCCCGTCCACGTGGCCGGCTGGGCAGCGCGCTTTCTGTTCCACAACGATCAGCTCGAGCTGCCGGTGGGCCGCCTGTCCGGCGGAGAGCAGGCGCGGGTGCTGATTGCGCGCATGATGCTGGAGCCCGCCGACGTGCTGCTGCTGGACGAGCCCACCAACAATCTGGACATCCCTACGCTCGAGGTGCTGGAGGACAGCCTGCTCGATTTTCCGGGCGCCCTCGCGCTGGTGACGCACGACCGCTATCTGCTGGATCGCGTCTCCACCGCCATCGTGGGCCTGGATGGCATGGGCGGCGCCGGCCTCTACGCCGAGTGCGCGCAATGGGAGCAGGAGATGGCCGGCGTCCGCCGCCGCGAGCGCGAACCGGCGCCTGCGAGGCCCGCGCAAAGCGCTCCGAAGAAGAAGCTTTCGTATCACGAGAGCCGCGAGTGGGATGAGATGGAGGCGCGCATTCTCGAAGCCGAGGAGGCACTGCGACGCGCGCACGAGAAGATGCAGAACCCGGAGGGGAGCGCCGATGCCCGCGTGATGATCGCGCGCTACGAGGCGCTGGAGGCGGCCCGGCTCCGCGTGGACCAGTTGTACGAGCGCTGGGCGGAGCTGGAAGCGAGGCTCACCGGCTGATGACCAAAAACTGGCCGCCGGATTTTAGATAGCGGCCGAGAGTCTTCGGAGCCCGCGACGACTACAACCGGGAATCTTCGCAGGGCGCGCTGGTTCCGAGGTGGGGCAGGCTCTCAGCCCGGCTCCCCTTTCCTGGTTTGCGGCTCTGCTGCTCTGCGGGGCAGGATTGCATCCTGCCGCGGGTTTGTAACCCGCGCATGGTGCCGATTGTAGTAAATCGAATCGTCAGGGGCTGTCAGGAAACGTGCTTCAGGACAGGCGCTTGCAGGCGAGGATGGCGAAGTGGCCGCGGCGAAAGCGCACCTGCCCGTAGGCGCGCAGGGGCCTGGTGACAAAGCCGGCGCGCGCGAGGGCCTCGCGGATCGGCTCGATTTCGTAGAGCCGGACGACGTGGGTCTCCTCGCTGCGGCGCCAGGAGGGGCCGACCCGGCGGAAGGTGGTGATGTGGCGCGTGAGCAGATCGCCCGTCTCGGCGGCCTCCACCAGGACCGCCCAGCCGTCGCCCGTCCAGTGGCCGTTCAGGGTGGCGTCCCCGGCCATGTCGAAGATGAAAATGCCGCCGGGCCGCAGGGCGCGGTGGACCCGGCGGAAAAACCCCTGGAGCGCGGCGCTGCTCTTGTCGGCGGCGAACGCGTAGCTGAGGCACTCGCCGATGGAGGTCACTGCGTCGCATGGTGGGAGGGCGAAATCGCTGAGCGAGGCGGCGATGAGCTTCGCTCGGGGGGCCTTCGCCCGGGCGAGACGAATCATCGCGGGAGAGGCGTCGACGCCCACCACATCGTAGCCCGCGAACCCGAGCTGCCGCGCCCAGATGCCGCTGCCGCAGCCGAGGTCCACCACCAGGCCATGGTCGACGCCGTTGCGGCGGAGCAGGCTCAGCAGGCCCGGCGCCGAGTGCAGGGCGAATTCGCCGAAGCCGGCGTCGTGAATGTAAGCGAGGTCGGTTCCGTAATCCGCCATCGCTCCCAGATTACGCGATGGCGCGGGCGGGGGCGGACTTGTGACCTGAGAGATGGGCCCGCTTCATCCTTATATTGAGCGTGCGCTCGATGCGCTTGATTTCGGAACGCTCGGCGATGGTGGCGAAGGTGGACGCCGTGCCGCCCTTTCCCGCGCGCCCGGTGCGGCCGACGCGATGGATGAAGTCCTCCGGAACCATGGGCAGATCGTAGTTGACCACGTGGGCGATGCCCTCCACGTGAATGCCGCGCGCGGCCACGTCGGTGGCCACCAGCACGCGGTACTCGCCCTGCTGGAATCCGCGCAGCGCCGCGTTGCGCTGGCCCTGCGTTCGATTGCCGTGAATGCGCGCCGCGTTCACGCCGCGGCGGGTCAGTTGTTTCGCCAGCCGGTCCGTGCCGTGCTTGGTGCGCGCGAAGACCAGGAACGTGCCCTTCTCGCGATCGATGAGCGACGCCAGCAGGCCGAGC
>CAYVPZ010000677.1:0-3052 GCA_964453955.1 uncultured Solibacteraceae bacterium
TTCACAACTTGCCGCGCATGATGTCGCTGCTGAACTCCTGCCGGTGGTCGAGGCCAGGAAGCGCTTTCCCTTTCTCTGCATGTTCGAGTTCGACTTTGCCATTTTCTGTCCGACAGATGGAGTAGTGGATATCCACGCGCTGCTCACAGACCTCCTGAGGGAGGCCCGTGATGGCGGCTTCGATACCTTAACCAACTGTGCCGTTGAATCCTTTGTTATGGAGGGTGGTGTCGTACGTGGGGTCCGGACATCGCGCGGCGAAATTCGAGCCCGTATGGTTATCGATGCAACGGGTGCCTGGAGCGGGCGCATGGGCCGCACGACGCCGCTGCCGTTGAAATGCTACCGCCGGCATTTGTTTTTCGGCGGCGAACCGGGCATCATTCCGCGCGATGCTCCGTTGGTGTGGGATCTGCACGCCGGGTACTACGTGAGAACCGAAGGAGTGGGCCTGCTCATGTGTCCCTGCGATGAAAGCGAGCACCCTCCGGGGATTCCCTCCGTCGATTCCGATGTCACAGACCTTCTCGCGGACAAGCTTCTGCGGTACGCTCCGGGATTATCGGCAGTGGCGCTGCGCCGCAACTGGGCCTGTCTTCGAACGTTCGCGCCAGATCGACGCCCGGTGATCGGTTGGGACCCGGGCACCCGCGGTCTGTTTCATGTTTCCGGGCTCGGTGGTTTCGGGGTGACGACGAGCCTGGCTGTCGGGGAGGTAGCCGCGTCGGTCATCAACAATGCTGCCCTGTCATGGGTTGATGTCAGTTGTTTCGGTGCGGGCCGCACCGCTCTTCGCTCCTGAGGGGGACCGCCAACGAGCGCACAAAGTGCCGCCGTCGGCGAGCGTTATTTCGTGATATCGGCAGCATGCCACTTCAGTCTGGGACCCTTCTGCGGGCCCGCGCGACGCGGCCGACTGACGTGATCGGGGCATCACGGGAGTAATCCGCCGCCGGGCTCTCTCCGGGTAACCGGCGTGTCACTCGCGATGCTCCGGCGGATCGAAGCCGGTTCCACATCGGTGGATGTGGTAGTCCTCGCAGACATAACGAACGCCCTCAAGAAGGACATCGACTGGTTTGTTCCACAAAGACCCTCCTTAGCGGAGCAAGTCGACTATCTCTGGCAAAAACACCAGATGGCCGATACGGGCGCCAAGGAAATCGAAACCAAAATCATGCTCCTGATGGACAACGAGCGTTGGGAGGCACCAGAGCCAACGGAATCGCAAATCGAGTACGCTATGGCACGGGCAGGTTACGCGGAAGCGCTCCCCGGCCGCGTGAAGATGCACGAGGTCATGGAAAAGCTACCTGCTTCCACGAAGCTCGTCAGTATCATGGCGGGATCGGGAGAGAACAACATCGCGGGCGAGGGACTGAAGCATCTGATAACGCTGGCAAAGAGAAACACGAAGGTCCGGTTGCTCGCGCTGCACGCGGAGAGCCCATTTACCGAGATGCGCGCTCTGGAGGACCCACAGTGGTAGGCAGTCGCCACCCCGAGCATCCGCTTTGCAAGCCAGCGCGAGCACCGGTAACAGCTCCTAGAAGCGCTTGAATGCATCCAGCAGTGTGTCAGCGCGGCTGTCTGTCTCCCGTCGGCCGTCCAGGTCGGGCCCGACTCGACCGCTGGCCACTTCCCCGGACCCGACTGCCCACCCAGATCTGAACTGGACCGTCTTCAGTCGAGTGGCCTCGCGGCAGGGCAAGAAGGCACTAAGAACCTGATGATGCGACGGGTGCATCAAACCCGACGACCCGCTGAGCCCCTGTTTTCAAGGACGCTGCTCCCGATTATCTTCGGCCGGAACGCTGGAGTCGCCGCCGGAGGCGCGCGGTCCCGATGGCCGCGCAGCCTCCCAGGATCATGAGCCAGGTAGCGGGTTCGGGCACCCCCGCGGGCCCCAGGTCCGTGACGCTGACATCGTCTATTACAGTGCCAACCCCCGGCTGGCTGATCCATAGACCGGTGAACAACAGGGCAGCGGAAGCCCCGCTGGCAGGGGCGTCAAACGTGAGGAACTGGTAGTTGCCGATGCCCGTATTCGGCGTACTCTCGCTGAGCAGGGTGAGCCCGCCAAAACTGACGTCGAACTGGTTTCCGCCCCCAGCATCCGAAAGCCAGAAGGAGATTTGATAGTCGTCGCCGGGATTGGTGGCGATGGTCTGGCTCAGTCCGTTGAGGGTGTCACTATAGTCCAGATCCGCGAATTGCGAACCGCTGTGCGGAATCTCTCCCGTAGGTCTAATAGGAATATTTCCCTCGGTCACATACCAGCCGTCCCCGATGGGCCCGGTAGCATAAAGCGCCTGTGTGGCGCTCTCAAAGCCCCCATCTTGAATGATGTTCCCAAATGCCTGGGTGGAGGAGCACATGCTCAGCACGGCGATTGCCGCGACTGTTGCAAAAAATCGTCCAGTGCCGCGAACGAGCTCCATCTTTCCGCCTTTCCCCGGAAGGTAGTATACACTGGTTGAAGTCTCTTCGGTCTGTATATTTATTCCTCTGCCAGAAAAATTCTCCGTCGACGTCAGGCTGCGGCTCCCGACTACCGTTTCCGATCCGATCGCGCCATCGAAATCCCGCACACCTGCCTCGCAGGTGATAGCATAGGCACTCATGCTGAGACTCACGGCCGTTATCCTCATCTGAGACCCAATTCTCCTGCAACAAGATACGGACCTTGTTTTTCGACGGCCCTGGGGGCGGACTTTGCGCCTTGGCCGCCTATTGGAGGGGGTCTCATCCTTGCTCCACCCGCGCGCCGCGTGCGGGGCTGGGGCTGAAGTCAACCCCTGGAGTGAGACTCGAAGTTAAGGGGGTTGTCACATGTACGCCGGTGTTCCGCTGCGGATGTCCTTCACTTCACCGGCCACGCCCGCCAGACCAAAGTCGGTTATGCGCAACTGGCCCTGCCCGTCGAGCATGATGTTGCCGGGTTTCAGATCGCGGTGCACCACCCCTTTGTCGTGCGCGGCGGCCAGCCCGGCGCAAAGCTGGCGGGCGATTTCCAGCGCCTTGTCCTGCGGCAGCCGCCCGATGCGCCGCA
>CAYVPZ010000678.1:0-3044 GCA_964453955.1 uncultured Solibacteraceae bacterium
GCTGGCCCCACGGCGGCGGCGCGATCGGCCACCGGCGTCCTGCGCCAGCGCTCGAAAGCGCTCCAGGAAAGCGCGAGTTTGCGCTCGATTTCGGGGGACGTGAGAGGAGTGAATTCGCGCAACAACTGGCCGGTTGCGGGGTTGATGGTGGCAATCGGCATGCGCGGCTATTGGCTCCAGTCTATTGTCTCGGTGATGCTGTCGCGTTCTTTTGGAAACACCTGCAGCCGGAAATGCACCGACGAGGTGGCCGGCGTATACACGATGCTCCCGTTCTGCAGCTCGCTCGCTTCGAGGTCGCGCGTCATCTTCACTTGTCCATCCTCGATGGATACGGTTCCGCGGCGGGCGCTGCGGATAGCCGGCGAGCGGCGATCCCAACTGAGTGTAAGTGTGCTTGCGGCATTGCTCAGCGACAGCTTCAGATCATAGGGATCGGAGGAGACGCCGCGCATCGATAACGTAGCCTGGATGCCCAGCAGAATGCCCACCACCAGGAAGATCGACGACAGCGGCACCCACGACCACCGTACGCGGCGCTTGCCGACGAGGATGGGCATCGGCGTGGGGGCCGCGTACTGCGGCGGCGGCTGGCTCGGCTGCGCGTGAACCGCCGCCACCACCGGGCTGACACGCGCCGGGGCGGGTCGTGCCGGGGCGGGCGGCGCTGCGGCGGGAGGGGGCGCGGGCGCCGGTTGAGGCGCGGGCATGGCAAATGGACGGTAAGGCACGCGCGGCCCGGCTGGCGCGGCCTGGGCTTCCAGCATCTCTTCCAGCTCGCGCCGCCGGAACGGGAATTCGTCGGCCGGCGCCGTTCCCGCAACGAACCGGCCGCCTTGCGGAAGAACGAACCCGGCCGTGCTCAGCTTGGTGGCGTACGGGCGAATCAGCAGCGTCACCGCATCGGGATCGCCGAAGTAATCGTCCAGCGTCTGCACGTCCTCGGCAGTGAGCTCCATCTCGTCGCGCGTATTGGCGCGGAAAAAGCCCACCGGACGCGGGCCGTCTGCGTTGCTCAACCGCCCCATGGTTTCCTCGAAGAGCCGCGCGTCGTCCTCGGAAAACAGATAGGAAGGCCCGTGTTTGTACTCGATGGGCACGGATTCGAAACCGTCCACCATCACCAGGCGCGTGGAGCCATCGCGCGTCACGCCGCCCAGCAGCACGCCGCCGATCTCGGCGCCCCGCTTGGGCACGGCTCCCAGGCCGCGCATGCATTCGTGCAGAATGCCGTCGACCACGGCGAGGCTGAGTTGGACCTGCGTGGTCCGGTCAGCGGACTGCCAGATGAATTCGGTTGCCATGTGGGGCGCAGTTCCCATCGTATTACGCCGTACAATGGTCGTGCCTGTATGGTTGGAACCCTTTTCATCATCGGCACTCCGATTGGAAACCTCGAGGACCTCTCCTTCCGCGCCGTGCGCGTGCTGAAGGAAGCGGACCGCATTGCCTGCGAGGATACCCGGCACACCCGCCGCCTGCTGGAGCACTACGGCATCGACCGGCCGCTGGTCAGCTACCACGAGCACAACGAGAAGGAGCGCACCGCCGAGCTGCTCGGTCTGCTCGAACAGGGCCGCAGCATCGCGCTGGTATCGGACGCCGGCACGCCGCTGATCGCCGACCCGGGGTATCGCATCGTCCATGCGGCGCGCGAGCGGGGCATCCCGGTGTCGCCCATTCCCGGGCCGTCCGCGATCATGGCCGCGCTGAGCGCCGGAGGCCTGGCCACCGACGCGTTTCTGTTTGGCGGATTTCTCCCGGCCAAAGCGGGTGCGCGGCGGCGCGTGCTGGAGACGTGGCACGCGCTGGAGGCCACGCTGGTTTTCTACGAGGCGCCGCATCGAGTGGTGGAGTCGTTGCGGGCCATCGCGGAAGTGGCCGGCGCGCGCCGGGTGGTGGTGGCGCGGGAACTCACCAAGATCCACGAGGAGTTTCTGGAGGGGACCGCGGCGTCCATCGCGGACACGCTGCAAGCGCGGCCGGCGATCAAAGGCGAGTTCACCATTCTGGTGGCGCGGGCGGAAGCGGCGCCCCCCGCAGATCCGGCGGACATCGAAGCGGAGGTGGCCGCGCTGGTGGCCGGCGGCACCCCGCGCATGGACGCGCTCAAGGCCGTGGCGCGCAGGTACGGGTTGTCCAAGCGGGAGGTGTACCGGCGAGTGGTTTAGAAATGAAACTTGACCGCGACCTGCATCAGGCGCGGAGCGGCTGCGCTCACCACGCGGCCAAAGGCTGGGTCGTTAATCTCGCCGTCCACCGCGGACGGGCCGTAGAATTGCGCGTGATTGAAGACATTGAACGCTTCGATGCGAATATCGAGCGATTTCGACTCCGTGAACGGCACGGTCTTGCTCATCTGCATGTCGAAGTTCTCAATGCCCGGGCCATAGAAGAAGCGGCGCGGCGCATTGCCCAACTGGCCCAGCGTCTCCGGCGCGAAAAGGCTGGTGTTGAATTCAGGCTGGCCATTGCGCGGATTCGTGTTGATCTGGAGCGGTCCCGAGATCATCTGAGGCGTGTCGAGGAGTTCGTTATTGACGCCGTTGCCGAGCGTCCCCAGCAAAGACCGGTCCGAATCGTCGGCCAGGGTCACGGGGAATCCCGTGCTGAAGCGCGTGGTTCCCGAGAGGGTCCATCCCTCGGTCATCCGGTTGCGCCCGAGCAGGCGATCGAACGGCACTGCGTACGTGTATGTGGCCACGAAGTTTTGCACCATATCAAACGCGGAAATCACGCGCGTGAGGCTGGCGTCGAAAGGATTGGTTTGCTCGCCCAGATTCGACGCCTCATCGATCGATTTTGAGTACGTGTATCCAATCAGAACGGTGCTCTGCTTGCCCGGCGTGAATCGGAGAGTCGCTTCGAGCGCGTTGTAATCGGAATTGCCCACGGACTTTTGCGCGGTCATCGATCCGAAGTTCGGGCCCAGGCCGACGCGGGTTCCCTGGTATACCTTGCCCGATGCGGACGTGTAGGCGGCGTCTTCACCGAAAGGCCCGCAGGTGGAGGTTCCCGTCGCCACCTCGTTCGGCAGGCTGAGG
>CAYVPZ010000679.1:0-3039 GCA_964453955.1 uncultured Solibacteraceae bacterium
ACTGGCACTCGGCCTCGGTTCGCGATTTCACGTCCGCGCCGCACACCGGCATTGTGGGCCGGCACGAAGGGATCATCATGAACCTGGTGGACGCCGCTGCGCGGCCGGCGCAGGATGCTCTGCTCAGCGTCGCCCGGCAGGACCCGGAGCGCACGCTCGCCGACGCGCGCCGTATCTGCGCCATGCCGCCGCATCACGACGTCCGGGCAGAAAACGTCGACCTGAAACGGCTGGGCGCGGTGCTCGCGGTTGCATGGGAACGCGACTTGCGCGATTTCGCGTCGCTGCTGCTGGTGGAACATCTTGGCCCGCGCACGCTGCAATCGCTGGCGCTGGTGGCAGAAGTGGTGCACGGAACGCCGACGCGCTTCTCCGACCCGGCCCGCTTCTCTTTCGCGCACGGCGGCAAGGACGGGCACCCGTTTCCGGTGCCGCTGAAGACGTACGACGAATCCATCGGCGTGCTGCGCCGCTCGCTGGACGCGGCGAAGCTGGGAGACGCCGACAAGATGGAAGGTCTGCTGCGGCTGGACCGCTTCGTCCGCACAGTGGAGGAACGCTGCGCACCCGAAGCGAATTTCAACGCGGAGGTAGCGCACGAACACGCCATCTCGCCATCGCTCGACGGACGGACGGTGAAGCGGCAGTTATCGCTGTTCGGATAACCTTATCCGTGTTCATCCAGTGTTTATCTGTGGCCAATATCAGCCGCCGATTAACGCAGATGAATACCGACAACCCCTACGCCCCCCGCAAAAACTTCTTAATCCCCGCCGCGGCCTGCTTCAGCCGGTGATCGTTCTCCACCAGCGCAAAGCGCACGAACCCTTCGCCCAGCGGCCCGAACCCTATGCCCGGCGACACCGCCACCAGCGCCTTCTCCATCAGCAGCTTCGAGAACTCCAGCGACCCGGCGGCGCGCCATGGCTCGGGCACCGGCGCCCACACGAACATCGTCCCCCGCGGCGGCTCCACGTGCCAGCCCGCGCGGTCCAGCCCCTGAATCAGCACGTCGCGGCGCCGCTGATAGATCGCGCGGATGCGCTCGGTCTCGTCCTGGCATTCCCGCAGCGCGATGATCGAAGCAATCTGAATCGGCTGAAAAATGCCGTAGTCCAGATAGCTCTTGATGCGCGCCAGCGCCCCGATCAGCCGCTTGTTGCCCACGCAGAATCCCACCCGCCAGCCGGCCATGTTGAAGCTCTTGGACAGCGAAAAAATCTCCACGCCGATCTCTTTCGCGCCCTCCACCTGCAGCAGGCTGGGCGGCTTGTAGCCGTCGAAGCCGAGGTCGGCGTAGGCGAAATCGTGCACAATCACGGTGCCGTGTTTGGCCGCCATGGGCACCAGCGCGCGGAAAAAGTCGATGTCGACGCACTGCGTGGTGGGATTATGCGGAAACGAAATCAGAATCATTTTCGGTTTCCGCGGCGTGCGGTACAAATCCTCCAGCGAATTGAGGAAGCTGGCCGGGTCGGGCATGGGGATGGTGCAGGCGTGCCCTTCGGCCATGATGACGCCGTACTGATGGATCGGGTAGGCGGGGTTCGGCGAGGCCACGATATCGCCCGGCCCGATCACCGCGAACAGCAGGTGCGCCAGCGCGTCCTTGGCACCGATGGTGGCGATGGCTTCCGCCTCCGAATCCAGTTCCACGCCGTAGCGCTCCTTATAGCGCTTCACGATTTCCTCGCGCAGCCGCGGAATGCCGCGCGACATGGAATAGCGGTGGTTGCGCGGGTTGCGCACCGCTTCCACCATCTTGTTCACCACCACCCGCGGCGTGGGCCCGTCGGGATTGCCCATGCCCAGGTCCACCACATCCTGCTGTGCCGCGCGCGCCTTTGCCTTCATCTCGTTGATGACGGCAAACACGTACGGCGGCAGCTTCTGGATGCGATAGAACTCCTGCTGGGTTTCGACGGTGGTCATATAAAACTATTCTACGTTCCCGCGCGCCTGTACTCTGGATATATGCTCACCGACCTCGTGCAGATCCGCCGCATGGGCGAGAAGAAGCGCGAGGAGAACGGCCGGTTCCGCGCCTGGCTCAAGCGCCACAACTTCGTGGAACGCCGTCTGAAGCGCATCGCCGAGGAAGTGGCCGAAGCCACCGACTGCCTGGCCTGCGCCAACTGCTGCCGCGTGGCCACCGCCCGCGTCACCGACCGCGACGTCCAGCGTCTGGCGAAATTCCTCGGGATGAAGCCGGCCGCGCTGGTGAAAGAGTACACCATCAAAACCGAGGACGAGGGGCGTATCCTGCGCCGCAACGAGCAGGGCTGTGTCTTTCTGAGCGGCAACGAGTGCACCGTGTATGAAGGCCGTCCGGACACCTGCCGGGATTTCCCGCATCTGACCCACGGCGCCGGATCGTTCCTCAGCCGCCTGTGGGAAATGCCCGACCGCGCTACGTATTGCCCCATCGTCTACAATTCGCTCGAAGCCTTCAAGGATGAAACCGGCTTCCGCAGGTAGAGTCGAATGTGCGAGGCTGTTATGAGTATGACCCGAATCACCGGAGTTCTCCTCTGCGGCGCCGCGGCCGCCATGCTCACTCTCACCGCGCAGGATTCCACCATCCTCCATCCGGAAATGACCGTCGCCCCGGATGCGGGCTCCTATGACAAACCCGCGGCATCGCTCGGCCAGAAGCCTTCGGCCGGGTGGACCGACACAACCGTCAACGCCGGCGTGGCGAAAAAGCCGCTCGAAGGCAAGGTGGTCACCGTCACCGGCGAAATCATCGACCTGTCCTGCTACCTGCATCTGGGCAAGCACGGCGAGAAGCACAAGGCCTGCGGGACCAAGTGCCTGCAGAGCGGTCAGCCGATCGGCCTGCTGGCGAAGGACGGCACCGTCTATATGCTGATGGCCGAGGAGCACGATCCGCGCCGCGACGGCCAGACCGAGGGCTTCCGCAGAGCAGCCATCGACAACTTCGCGAAGATCGTCGAGGTCACCGGCACGGAAACCTCAAACAACGGGTCCCGCGCCCTGTACGTGCAGGGCTACGTGTCGACCCCGCAGAAGTAAAGA
>CAYVPZ010000680.1:0-3039 GCA_964453955.1 uncultured Solibacteraceae bacterium
GGCCGGCATAGCGGATCGGTTGTTCGCAGATGCGCACGCCCGGCAGCCGGGCCAGCTTGGCCGTCAGTTCCGGCTCGATGCCAAAGCGCTGCTCCTTAAGCGTCGGAGCGATCTGCCGGATGATCTCCTTGCGCTGGGCGCTTTTCGCCACGAGCTGGCTGAAGCTGTTCATGGAGACATACTGGCCGAGGAAATACTCCATCACGCTGGCGAACAGAAACGCGCCGCCGCCGACATACTGCTCCTCGTCGAGTTCCATTTCCACGCGCGTGCCCTTGACGAAGCTGATGCCGGTGTCCGACACCACGCGCGCCAGATGACGGCGGCTGTGCACTTTGGTGATGCCGGCAATCTGCCGCTCCAGCCACGGCGAGCCGGAGAATTCATACAACCGCAGAATCTCCTGCAGGGCGTCGCGGCCCTCGTCCACCAGGGACAGGTAGTTCAAGGAAAGATGCGAAATCAGGCGCCATAGCGCGCTGCGGCCCAGCGGCGGCGGCACCGACTGCGTGGGCTTGCGCAGGGCCACGATCTGGCGCACCGGCGCGTCGCCGTCCAGATCGAAATCGCCGCGCTCGTTTCCCAGCGGCAGGCGCGAGGGGAGGTCGCCGTTGGTGCAGGTGCAGTGCAGGGTCAGCGTTTCAAACTCGGCGCGCACCGGCTTTCCGGCCAGGTCCACCAGCGAAAGCCACACCGGCGAGGTCCCGGCCAGTTTCCCCTCCAACTCACGCCGGGAAACATGCCAGAACACCTGATCGCGCGTGCGCGCATGCCCGTGGCGGAAAGAGTAGAACGGCTCGTAGGGGACCGGATCGTGCGAGCGCGGGCTGGCGGCGGACACCGAATCCACCGAGAAAACATCCACGGAATCGCGCCGGCGAACGTCGGCGATCACCGGATATTCATAGCTGGTCTGATCGTGGAGGATGGGTTCGGCGGTCTGCGGAAACAGGTTGACGATGGGCGAGCAGCCGAGCCGGAAGATGCCCGGCGCGATGCCGGTTTGCAGCACCTGCTCCTGCTCGGGCCGGGGCAGGGACGAAATCAGGATGAGCACCTCCACGGTGTCACCGAAGCCGCGCCCGGTGAGCATGTCCAGCCCGTGGAAGTCCATGAAAAGGAACTTCTCGGGGAACGCAAAATATTCCTGCAGCAGCCGGTAGCCGGAGAGCGAGCGCCGCGGATACGGCAGCATGCTTTCGTCTTCAGCGAATCCGACCGGGCGGAGAGCGCTCCCCTGCAGCGTGATGGTTTTCTGCCGGCCTTTGACCGACGGATCCCGCAGCAGGACGCCGGAGCAGTTGTTGCAGAGCAACTCGTAGAGCGGGTAGACCAGGTTCGGTTCGCCGTAAAGGTAGAAGCGCAACGACGGGACACGCAGCTCGTTGAAGGTGGCGCCCGGATGGCAGCGGAGGAGCAGCCGGATGGCGGCCATCGCGTCGGCGCCCTTCAAGGGAGGGTCCAGACGGTCCGGGGTGCGCCATTGCGCCTCGGCGATCGCCAGCGGCCAGATCATGGTCTCGTAGCAGCTTCGGAACTTGCAGGTCACGCCGCTGGTGGGCCGTGTGTAGATCAGCGCGCCGCGCGGCACGCGGATGGCCGAGCCGATCTTCCCGGCCTTCGGGTCGCTGCGAAACTCGGCGACGGACATGGCCGGGACGGGCCGCAGGTAGTGCGGATAGACGAGACTGAGCAGCGCCTGGGTGATCTCCGGGAACTCGTCGTCGATCTTGAGATGGAGGCGCGCGGCCAGGAAGGAGAACGCCTCGATGATGCGCTCCACGTGCGGATCGTCGCAGCGGGTGGTCTCCAGCGCGAGACGGGAGGCTACCTTGGGGTAGCGCTCGGCGAAATCGGCGCCCATCTGGCGCAGGAACCCCAGCTCGCGCTCATAGTAGTACAGCAGTTCATCGCGCACTGTTTTCCTGCCCCACCTGATATTGGCCGTTCACCGGGTCGAACACGGTATCGAAGACGACGCGCTCGGGCGCGGGGTCGCCGCGCACCAGCCCTTCAATTTGAAACCGCAGCACGCGCGTCGTCTCGGTGATCGGCATCATGGTCACCACCACGCTCAGCAGCCGCGGCTCGAAAATGCCGATGGCCGACTCCATGATTTGCAGCAGCTCCTGCTGATCGCGCTCGGACTGGGACGAAAACGACGTGAGATCGGGGAGACCGTACACGAAGAGCGAATACGGCAGCTCCTTGGCATACTCGGGAACCGGCACGATGATGCGGCGGGTATTCAACAACCACTCGAGATCGCGGCGCAGCGACGCCTTGAGCTGCCGCAACGATTGCGCGCGCCCGGCGCCCACCTCGTGCCGGTTGTCGGGTTCGGTATCGGTAAGCCGGTCCAGCACCGATTCGAGAAGCCCGCCCTGAGCGCTTTTTCTGGCCATGGTTCGCTGCTAGTCTCCTGTCTTGCGCGGTCCGTGATGGGGCCCCACATGGCAGCGGAGCCGCAACCAAAGGCAGGGCGGCCTGAGAGGCCGCCGCAGGCCACGGGCCTGCCCCACTTCGAAATCGTCGCGGGCCGAGAGGATTCCTGGGT
Source organism: uncultured Solibacteraceae bacterium (assembly GCA_964453955.1). Classification (GTDB taxonomy): domain Bacteria; phylum Acidobacteriota; class Terriglobia; order Bryobacterales; family Bryobacteraceae; genus CAWACP01. The sequence goes on from CAYVPZ010000680.1 coordinate 2,558, forward strand.
ACGGGACGCCCCGCTTTGGTGTCGACAATGGCGCGGGCCAGGACACTAGCGTTCCAGCTCCAGCGCGCGTTTCGGATCGAGACGGCAGATATCCGCGTATACCCGCTGGCGCTCTTCCGCGGGCGCGTTCACGCGGCCGAGGCAGCGGTAGAACAACGATAGCGTATGCGCCACCATGGCCGGCGATTCCCACGCCTCCAGCCGGCGCTCGGCAATCTCTCCGGCCAGCTCGCGCAAAATCGGAAACGCCACGGCCTCGTGCCCGGACGCCATGCACACCATGGCGAGCTGGGTTTTTCGCTGGAAGCGGGAGCGGCCGGTGGTCTCCTGAGTCAGCCGCTGCGACACCAGCTCCACGGCATCGTTGGTGCGCCCGGTGCGGATGGCTTCGCGGATCAACTCCTCGTCGTCGGGGACCGTGGCATCGCCGTTGGCGTGCGCCGGCTCCACGGGGGGCGCTCCGAACTGCGCACACGGCTCCT
>CAYVPZ010000681.1:0-3032 GCA_964453955.1 uncultured Solibacteraceae bacterium
GGCGCCGTGCAGATTGGCTACAGTTCCGGCGCGCCGCCGACTGAACTGGTTGCCCACAGCGGCGACCCCGATCTGGAGATGAACCGCGATCTGGCCGCTCTGGCCTCGCTACCCCAGCTCTCTCTGCGCGATGGCCAGGCCGAGGTGCAGCAAACGCGCAATTTCGAGATCGGCTATCAGAAACGAGCAGGCAGCCGCGTTTTCGGGTTGGACGCGTATTCCGAAAGGGTTTCGAACGCCGTGGCGACGATGTCCGGTTCCGCGCGGATATTTGCGCCGGGCGCGGTTCTGCCGGATATTTCCACCAGTGGCGACGTAGTCAACATCGGCAATTACTCCCGGCTGGGCTTCTCGGGTTCGATGATGCAGCACCTTGGCGAGCACGTGGACCTGGCCGCCGCGGCCGGGCGCACCGGAGTTCTGGAGGCGGCCGCCGCCGATTCGGTGACCACGCCGTCGGATTTGCTCTCCGCCATGCACACCGGTCAGGACTATTGGGCATCCGCCCGCGCTTCGGCGGTCACGCCGGTGACCGGCACCCGGGTCTCGGCCAGCTACGAGTGGATGGAGCCGGGGGGGATGATGCCGGAACACTTCTCGATCACCCAGAACTACTCCAGCGAACCCGGCCTGAACATCCACTTCCGCCAGCCGATTCCCGCTTTCGGCGGCCTGCCCGGACGCATGGAGGCCACCGCGGACCTGCAGAATATGCTGGCCCAGGGTTATGTTTCGCTCACCGCCACGGGCAGTCAGCGCCTGGTGCTGACGCAGAACCCCCGGGCATTGCGCGGCGGCTTGAGTTTCATCTTCTAACTGATCGGGTCCTTGCAGGCCAAAGGCCTGCTCCACAAGCACAGTGGAGCAGGCGTCTTCGCCTGCGTTCGTCGCAACGCGGCCGCGCCGCGTGTCCGTCAGCCTACGTTCACGTCGAGGAGAAGGTTGTCGATCGCCTTGTCGAATGGAGGTTGCGAGGCCAGCGCGTGAAGCGGCCCGCCTTTGTCCATGTCCCGCAGGAGGCGCTTTTCGACGGCCGGCGCCTTGCCGCGGAAGGCTCCCACGAGGTACGCCATGGCCTGCTCAAAATGGCCCGGGCCGCGCAGCGCCTGGAGGCAGGCCAGCTCGTAGTGAATCTCAGCCGCGAGGCCGGAATCGGTTTGCGCCAGCGCCAGGGCGCCGCGAAGAAGATCCTCGTTATCGTTCAGCTGGCCGGTGGAGCGGTTCAGCACGGCGAGGTTGTACTTTACGCGGGCGGAATCCGCCGGATCGTGGGAATTGCCCGTGATGCCCCCAGCTATTCCCGGCGCCAGCGCATTGGCGCGCTCCCGGTAATAGCGGGCCCGCCCGGGATCGCGGCGCTCGTGATGGAGCGCCAGGTCGCGATACAAGGGAGCCAGCAGCGGCAACTGCTCGGGACTGGCCAGCACCGCCAGGGCCGCCAAAGCATGTTCGCAGCCGGACATCTCAAACGAGGCCGGCCGGCCGGAATCCCGAGCCCGCTCCAACTGTGCTCTCAGCCGTTGGACGGCCGCCGGAATGTCCAGCGCAGACGCAGCGGCCAGGGGCTTTGCGGCGGTGTACTGGCGGAACAGCTCATCCACCCGTCCGCTGTCGATGGCGGCGCGCTCCACGGCCCGTTCCGCTTGCTCCTGGATCTCCCGCAGGTCTCCGGCCAGCATGGCAAAGTCCTCGTGAACCATTTCGACAGCTTTCGCGCACAGGCGCTGGTGCCGCTCCGCGGAGAAATGGCTGGCCAGGGCGAAGGCGATGACGTACAGGCCCGAGAGAACCAGCAGAAGGGCGACCATCTTTCCCAGATCTTCGATTTCGTGGTTGTAGATGTCGATCTTGTCGCTCAGGAGCTGGGAGCGGGCATCGAGATTGGTGGAGGGCCGGTCGATGAACGGCAGGTAGTCCCATGGACGAGCGTTCCAGAGCAGGTACAGGGAGAGTATCAGTACCGCCGCCGAAGCCGCGAGCAGGACGATGAATGTGATCCGGCGAAGCAGCACGCGTGTCTGCACACACCTCGTCCTAACATTGTATGGCTAGTTCCAGGCGGGCGAAGCATGCCCGCGTGCTCGAAAGTACGGGTTGGGGCAGGATCGGTACCAGAGGTACCGGCACTCCGCTTACTTGCGGGCGCCGCGCTGCGGGCTCTTTACGCGGGACTGCCGGAGCTTGGTCTTGTTGCGCTTCGGCTTGCGGATGATGAAAGTGCCGCTTCCGAGGTAGTCTGCCTGATACAGTGTGTTTTCGTTTACCATTGAAACTGTTATTCTCGCACGAAAGCGTATGCGCCCGTGACAACGGTTGGGCCAGTTCGTCTGGAGAAGGTAACGCTCCGATAGAATAAAGAACAGGAGACCCTCTGAATGGTTCGCGCTCTGGTTGTGGCTTCGCTGACCGTGGCTTCCCTGTGGCTTCCGGCTTCCGCCGCGGAGGTGGGCAAGCCTTCGCCGGAATTCGCCATCCGCTTCAACGACAACACGCAGAAGCTGCTGAGCTCGTTTCGCGGCAAGGTGGTTTGCGTGGTGTTCCTGCACACGACCTGCCCGCATTGTCAGCACGCCTCGCAGGTGATGAGCCAGCTTTACACCGAATATGGGCCGAAGGGGTTTCAGCCGCTGGGCGTGGCCTGGAACGACATGGCCAGCCTGCTGGTGCCGGACTTCATCCGCGACTTCAAAGTGAATTTTCCGGTGGGCTTCGCGCCGCGCGAAGAAGTGATGACGTACCTCGGTTTTTCCGCCATAGAACGGACCGTGGTTCCGCAGATGGCATGGATTGATCGCAAGGGCGTGCTCCGCGCCCAGACGCCCGCGGCGGGCGACGACGCCATGCTCAAGGAGCCGTATTGGCGGCAGACGATCGAAACGCTGCTCAAGGAGCCAGGGCCGGCCGTGTCGCACCGGGTGGCGCCGCACCACCCGACGCAATAGGGAGTCGGCGCGGGGCAGTAGCTGCTAAGATGGTGTCGAGATCCGCGATGTGCGCCCGTAGCTCAGCTGGATAGAGCGTTTGCCTCCGGA
>CAYVPZ010000682.1:0-3023 GCA_964453955.1 uncultured Solibacteraceae bacterium
CTCGTCCGTGATCTTCATGGTCTCGGGATCGCCGAAGTGCGCCTTCACGTACGCCTTGGAACCGAGCAATCCCTCCTCTTCGCCCGTCCACAAGCCGATGCGCACCGTCCGATCCATCTTGAGGTCGAGCGCCTTTAGCACGCGCATCACCTCCATCATCACCGCGCTGCCCGCGCCGTTGTCCGTCGCGCCGGTGGCCGAATGCCACGAATCGAAATGGCCGCCAATCATGACGATCTCGTCCTTTTTCGCGCCGCCCGGGATTTCGCCGATGATGTTGAACGAATCCACCGGCGTGTCGCCGGTCTCGGCCTTCAGGTCCACGGTGATCTTCACGGGGATGTTCTTCTCGGTCAGGCGCGCCAGCCGGTTGTACTGCTCGGCGGTCAGCACGAAGGTGGGCGGGGCCATGGGGTACTTCGGGTCGTAGCTGCCCGCCTGCTCCGCGGCCAGTACGCCGTCGTGCGCGCGCGGGTCCGTGGTGATCACCGCCAGCACTCCCTCGTCGAGCAGGAATTGATTCAGCTTCGCCCGCAGCCCGTCTCTCGCGTCGAACAACTTCTCGCGCACATCCGGGGGCAGGCTCATCATGTACTCGCGCGCTTCGTTCATATCGTCCGGGACGTCGAGGTGATCGATATCCACCTGCGTCCTCGCATGAGGCTCCGGCGCGCGCGCCATGTCGGCCAGCTCGGCATCGCTATAGCGCGTGAACTCCGGCTTCTCCAGCGGCGCCACTTTCAGCTCGCGCGTGATCAGAACGATTTTTCCGCGCAGCGTCCCCTTGTACTTGCTTTCCCAGCCCTCTATCTGGGCTCTGTATCGCTTCGGATCGATGACGCGGGCCGCGCCACCAAGCGGCGCATAAATCACCTCACCCGACACCGGACCATCCGTGCTCTTCGACCACGCCAGTGGAGCGGTGGCCAGTTGCGCGTACCGCGGCGCGTTCATCGTCACCCAGTACTCGCGCGGCGACCAGGTACGCCCGAACGGGCCCCATTTCTCCTGGCGCACGTTGCTGAGCCCGTAACCTTCCAGGGTCTTCACGGCCCAGTCCGCGGCTTCGCGAACCTCCGGCGAAGCGGTCAGGCGCGGGCCGTATAAATCGCTCAGGCGCCACAGGGTATCCATGACTTTCGAGTTGTCGAATTCTTCGGTGCGAATCTGGTGCACAACGCCGAGGTCGGCTTTGTCCTGCGCGCACGCAACGGCGGCGAGTAGGAGGAGGGGTAAGTAAGTGCGCATGGTGTTTATTATGTACCCAACGGCGTGGCGCCTGTGGGCACGCTTACTGTTACCCTGAGAGTACCGCCCCCTCATGTCGTCGTCCGTTCAGAAACTCACCGCCAGGAAGTTCTTCTCGCGCTCCGGGATTCTCTCGGGCTGGCACCCGCAGTACGAATACCGGCCGGGCCAGTTGGAAATGGCCGAGGCCATCGAAGCGGCCGTGCGCGACAAGCGCCACCTGCTGGTGGAAGCGGGCACCGGAACGGGCAAAACACTGGCCTATCTGATCCCGTCCATTCTCTCCGGGCGCCGCGTAGTCATCTCCACCGGGACCAAGAACCTGCAGGAGCAACTCTTTTATAAAGACGTCCCTTTCCTGCAGCGGCACTTCTCCACGCCGCTCAAAGTCTGTTACATGAAGGGCCGCGGGAATTATGCGTGCCGCCAGAAGATCTACGATGCCGAGCGCGCCCCGGTGCTGAGCGGGCTGGAGGAAGTGGCCGATTTCGAGATCATCCGCGAGTGGGAAAAGACCACCGAAACCGGCGACCGCGCGGAGATTCGCACGCTGCCCGAACACAGCTCCGCCTGGGCCAAGCTGGACGCCCGCCGCGAGCTTTGCGCCGGCCAGAAATGCAAACAATTCGACCGCTGTTTTCTAACGCTGATGCACCAGCGCGCCCACGAGAGCGATGTGATTATCGTCAATCACCATTTATTCTTCGCGGACCTCGCCGTGAAGGACGAAGAATACGCCGGCATTATCCCGGAATACGGCGTGGTGGTTTTCGACGAAGCGCATGAGATTGAGGATGTCGCCGGCCAGTATTTCGGCGTCACCGTCAGCAGCTATCAGATTCAGGACCTGGTGCGCGACGTCGCCGCCGTCTCCCGGCGCAAACAGTTTGGATCGCAGGAGCTCGACCGCACCCTGGACATGGTGCAGGAGCGCGCGGGCATGTTCTTCGCCACCTTCGAGGGCGTGGAAGGCCGCGAGGGCTTTCGCAGCCAGTCCGCGTGGCTGGACAAGCACGATGAGAAATACCAGGACGTGCTGCGCTCGCTGGAGCTGCTCGGCGCGCACCTGAAACTGGTGAAAGATTCGCCGGAAGACATAATTCCCGTGGTGCGCCGCGCCGAGGAACTGGCCGGCGCGCTGCGCTTCTGGATGGAGAGCAACAACCGGACGTACGTGTACTGGATCGAGCGGCGCACGCGCAGCATCGCGCTGCAGGCCACGCCCATCGACGTCGCGTCCATTCTCGAAAAGCGGCTCTTCGAAAAAGTGGACAGCATTGTCCTGACCTCTGCCACGCTGGCCGTGGGCGGCAACTTCGATTTCACCTCCGCGCGGCTCGGTGTGCGCAACGCGCGCCCGCTGATCGTTGCCGGACATTTCGATTACCAGCGCCAGGCGCTGTTGTACGTGCCGCCCAACCTGCCCGATCCGCGCAGCGCCGCTTTCCCGCGCGCGGCGGGCGACGAGATCATCCGCCTGCTGAAGCTGAGCCGAGGCCGGGCCTTCGTGCTCTTCACCAGCCACCAGGCGATGCGCACGCTCTTCGATCGCGTCTCGCTGGAGATCGAGTTTCCGGTGCTGCTGCAGGGCACCGGGCCGCGCAGCGCCCTGCTCGACGAATTCCGCCGCACGCCCAACTGCGTGCTCTTCGCCACCTCGTCGTTCTGGCAGGGCGTCGACGTACAGGGCGAGCAGTTGAGTTGCGTGATCATCGACAAGCTGCCCTTCGCCGTGCCCAGCGATCCGGTGGTGGCCGCGCGCATCGCGGACCTCC
>CAYVPZ010000683.1:0-3015 GCA_964453955.1 uncultured Solibacteraceae bacterium
CGTTGCTGATCTGCGCGAGATTGCGCGTGTATCGGGCCAGCATGCGCCGCTGCCAGTGCTCGATTTTGTCGCCGGTGTTGGCTTCGTATTCTTTTTCGGACTCGCGGAACAGATCGAGCTGTGCGCGGGGGCGGTCGGTGAGCGCGTCGGGATCCATGGCGGCGCGGAATCGCTCGTAGCGTTCCTGCAGGAAAGGATACTCGGTGGTGATTTCCACCAGGCAGTCCGGGTGCGGGTTGATGAGCCGCGGTTCGAAGGCGTGGTGTTTGTAGGAGGGAGGATCCTGCGGGCGCTCCATGGCGTCGAGCAGCGGGTCGAGCAGATTCAGCGAGACCACCACCAGCACGTTGGCCAGCGGGTCCGTGCCTTGCAGCTTCCAGGCCATGGCGGCGGCGTGCGCATCGATCTCTTCGGTGCGGGCAACGGGCCACAGCCGGTACGCTTCGATGTAGCGTTCGAGCCCGATGCGGCGGATGGCGTAGGTGTCCGGGTAATTGTCGGCGACGTGAGGGCGCTCGGCGACGTCGGGTTCGAGGAAGACGATTTCGGCGGAAGCGTCGATGCCGGTGCGGACCGCTTCGGTGAAGGGGTCGCAGGGCTCCACGGGCACGTAGATGGCGCGCTCGTCATCCTGGGCGTCCGGGTACACAATCACCGACATCTGCGGCATGCGGGCCAGTGCCTGGAGGTAGACGTCCTCGAGCGCGCCGGGCAGTTCCACGGCGACCACGCGGGGACGCTCGGCCAGGATCAGCCGGCGCAGCTCGATGGCGAACTCGAGGCGGCCGGGCGCCACCGGGAAGTAGGTGAAGTTGCCGCGGCGGAGGCTGGCGGAATCAGAGGCGTGGGACATACCGCAAGGCCTCGTCGCCGAGGGTCTCGATGATGGCGGTGCGCAGCAGAGGGTCGATGCTGCCGCGCCCGTCGTCCATGCTGTGCAGCTTCATGGCGAAGCGGCCGATGTTGATGCCGTCGCGCACGGTGTAGCGCTCGTCGGCTGAGTGGGCCTGCTGCAGAAAATCGGTGACGTAATTCAGGATATGTTCGTCGCCGAAGGGGAGATTTTCGCGCAGGATGGCGTATTCTTCGTGGCGCTCGGGAAAATCGATGGTAATCATCGGCTGCAGGCGGGAGTGGATGTACTCGGGGAGATCGAAGGTGGAGGCGTCGTCGTTCATGGTGGCCACCAGGCGGAACAGCGGATGCGCCTTGATCTTGATGCCGGCCACGATGGACTCCACGTAGCGGCGATTGTCCAGCAGCGGCGCCAGCGAGGCCCAGCTTTTCTCGCTCATGCGGTTGCCTTCGTCGACCACGACGATGCCGCCGCGAATCATGGCCGTCACCAGCGGGGAGGCGACGTAGCGCAGTTTCTTCTCGCCCTCGATGACCGGGGTGACCAGCAGGTCTTCGGGGCGGGTGTCGACCGTGGCCTGCAGGATGTAGACGTCGCGGCCGAGGCGTTTGCCGGCGGTGTAGGCGAGGGTGGTTTTGCCGACGCCGGGCTTGCCCAGCAGGCGCGGGTTCATGGGCAGATCCTGGGCGTCCAGCACCAGCCAGGCGGCGAGGAGCTGGCGCATGACATCTTCCTGGCCCACCCAGGTGACGTTCAGTTCGTCGGGGTGAGCGAGGTGCAACTGCACGCCATCGATGTCAACGACCATACAGAACAGGATATAGGAATGCGGGGGGAGGCGGCGACAAAGTGTGAGCGGCAAAGGTCCGTGGATGCGGCAATTCAAGGTCATCGTCGAGAAGCACCCGCTAGTTGCGTACCCACTCGGTCTCAAGGGCGTGGTGGTGGGTGAGGGTGACACATACGACGGAGCCCTTGCTGAGGTGAAATCGGCGATCCAGTCTCACATCGAAACATTTGGGGCCGAGGTGCTGGCGGTCCCCGCGCGTTCTTAGCGTTTGTCAGGCGACTTCTGCGTAGGTTACCTGAGTAGAAGGTTCCGGAATCGGATCGCCATCTTCGCGCATGCCCCGCAGGTGAAATGCAATCGCTTCATGGATGTTGCGTTGCACCTCCTCGATTGTGTCTCCGATGGAGACGCAGCCCGGCAGGTCGGGAACGTATGCACTGTAGTTGGTGCCTTTTGCGTGCTCGATGACAACGGCGTATTGCCTCATGAATCCTCCAGTTGTGCTTGTTTCAGGATGGAGGCGAGCGTCTTCGGGTGAAGGGTGCCGCCCGGTTTTCCTGGAATCGTGACGCGTCCGCGCTTCCACGGGTGCTTGTACTGCCGATGGCTGCCTTCCTGTCCCACAAAGTACCACCCGTCACGCTCGACAAGCCGGATCGCATCCCGAACCTTCATCGTTCCGCTGGTTCCCAGAATAGCAAGTCACTTCCGCGAACGGCACTGCGGGTTTCACGATACGATCAGAGCAGCCGTGAGACGTCTTTTGCGAACTCTTGTTGCCGTTGGATTCGCCACCGTCCTGGTTTCGCCAACTCGGTTGGACGCTCAGGACGCCGTCAGGATCATCGGAACCGTTGTCGACCAGACCGGCGCGGTGATACCGGACGCAGAGGTTGCGCTCAAGCGCGCAGGGCACGACGATGTCCAGAGACAACGAACAGATGGCATTGGGCAGTTCAGGTTCCCGGGCTTGTCGCCCGGTTTCTACACCGTCGAAGTGTCGGCGCAGGGCTTCAACAGACGGGTAATTGGGATTAGCGCCTCCGGGACTATTACCAGGATTCCACCGACTGCGCTCGACGTCGCTCCGACCGGAGCCTGCCCGGCGGGTTCGTTCGCGCGACCGAGCACTCGCTACGAGAAGCACGCTCCAGGCGATCCAGGAACGCCTGTCATTACCGGCGAGGTAGTCAAGGCCGCAGCCAGTGAGATGGGCGTCGTCAGCACGATGCCCGGTGTGGCTGTCGTGCTGTTGACGCGGGATCACGATCGCGTAGTTGCAGAGACGCGGACGGATGGGAGAGGGTCTTTTGAGTTCCACGGCGTTCCGGTGGGCTCGTACAAGCTCAGGGCTTCGCTAATGGGGTAT
>CAYVPZ010000684.1:0-3014 GCA_964453955.1 uncultured Solibacteraceae bacterium
GTCTCGCAGAAGCATCCCGTCGCTTTGTCGTTGATGCTGAGATTGTGGGCGTCGCCGGAAAACGTGTGCGCGGGATTCCACCACTCGCCCACGTTGCGGACCAGCCGCTCATAAACGACCGCGGGTGCGGCCTGGATGGTCAGTGTCGTCCTCACCGTGAAACCGCCCGGCGACGAATCGCGCACTTCCGCGCGCGCGCTCCCGGTCGCGACAAAGAATGTCAATACCGCCAGAACCACCGGCTCTTTCCAGGTCATAAACCTACTATGCCAGAGCGTATGGACATGCGGAGCGTTCAGGTGGCCCTCGCCCTTGACCGGTCCATGTATTTCATCTCCGCCAGGTTCAGCCGGATGGTGTCGCCGGTTTTGATGAACGGGGGAACCATGATTTCCACCCCGTTTCCGAGCCGGGCCGGCTTCCATGCGCTGTCCGGCTGCCCGTGGAGCGGCGGCGCGGTGTCCGCGATGGACACTTCCAGAATGTCCGGGAACACCACGCTGACCGCGCGGCCCTCGATGAACTCCACCGGCAGGCTCATTCCCGCTTCCAGGAACTTCGCCTGGGGGCCCACCACCGCCACGGGCAACTCCACCTGCTCATAGCTTTCCGGGTTCATGAAGCAGCACTGGCCGCCGTTCTCATAGAGAAAGTCGAGGGTCTGCCGTTCCACCGGCAGCTCATCCAGCTTCAGATCGGCCCGGAAGCTGTGCTCCCATTGCGTTCCGGTGGCGAGGTTGCGAAGACGGACGTGGTTGACGCCGCCCATCTTGCCCTGTCCGGGATGGTAGTCGGCGGCCAGTACCTTATACGGCTGCTGCTCGTAGCGAATGGCCAGGCCGGCGCGAAGTTGCGAGGCGGCGATCATTCGGGCTCCGGTTCCTTATTCTCATCCGGCCGGGGTGGCCGGACCGGTTTGGGAGCGCCGTGGATGGAAGACCGGCGCGAGCCTTCGGGCTGGTGCGCCGGCATGGTGGGGAGCGGGTGCCGGTTCCGTCCCGTGACCCAGGTGCGGATCACGTGAGGATGACGTGGTTTATCCATGATCTTCCTCCTGCCGGGTTCAGTGTACTGCGGGAGGCGGTCCGTGGAAAGGGGGTGCATGCATACTGGAATGTATGCGGACGACCTTCACCATCGACGATTCCCTGCTCGACCGGGCAAGGCGACTGTCCGGTATTCAGGAAACGACCGTGTTGGTACGGACCGGGCTGGAGGCGTTGATCGCCCGCGAGGCCGCAAAGCGTCTGGCCGCACTGGGCGGCTGCGAGCCCAAACTGCGCGTCGTTCCGAGGCGGCGCACCGAAGCCGTGTGATGGAGATCGCCCGCGCGCCAAACTTCTCGGCGAAGCCGCGGTGCTCACACTTCCATTCGTGCTGGGCCGGCTACCCACGAGGAGACGCTGCGGCTGGTCGATGATCAAAAGCTGTGGGGATGAGGGATCGGGTATCGAGGCGCCTGAGCGCTGCCCCTTACGGATTCGGCGGCGCCGACCCCCGCGCCACCTGGCCATGCAGCGCCTCGTCCACCGAAACGTGATTGGCCTCCAGCGTTTCGCCCAGCACCTGGTCCAGCGCCACGCGCGCGCGGCTGTAGGTGGCCAGCGCGGCCACTTCGGCGGTTTGCGCGTCGGCCAGCGCCCGCTGGGCAGTGATCAGATCGTTCAGCGTGGAGCCGCCCAGGGTGAACTTCTGCTGCTCTTTCTCCAGCAATTCCTGCTGCAGGGTGCGCGTGTCCACCGCCGCCGAATACCGCGCGCGGGCCTGGCGCAGGCCTACCATCTGATTCGAGATGTCCACCACCAGTTGATTGCGGTCCCGGTGGTTGGCGAGCTGGTTCTGGCGCAACTGCAACTGATCGATGCCGTAGTCGCCCTGGGCCACGCGGTTTTGGAAGGAAGCGACAATCTCGCCGCCAGCCGCCTCGTTGCCGTAATCGCGTCGAAAGACCTGCCCCAGCGCGGTGCCGAAGCCGCCCACGAACTGTGGACTCGGCACCAGGCCGGAAGGTGGATTGGCCGCCCCGGCCAGACCGCTGTTCCAGGTTTGCACGGCCACCTGCACATTCGGCAGGAGACCATTGGCGGTGCCGAGGGCCGAGATCGCGGCGCTGTCCTCGTTCAGTCTGGTCACAGCGAAATCGGGCCGCTTCGCCAGCGCCCGCGCCACCAGCTCGCGCAGGGGCGGCAGTTCGTCGCTGGCGGGAATCTGAATGGAGTCCAGCGGCACGATCTCCGCGGACTCCAGCAAAGGATCTTCCACTCCATTGCGGCTGATGGCGTTCTTGAGCAGGGTCTCCTGCTGCCGCACGGTGGTCTGGGAGATGATTAGCTCGCGCCTCCTCGTGGCCAGCTCCGATTCGGCGCGATAGATTTCCACGCGCGCCAGCACGCCGAGCTGGATCTGCTGTTTGGTATCGTCCAGGAACTTCTGCGCCACATCGAGGGCGTGTTGTTTCGCCCTCACGTCTTCGTTGTCGCTCACCAGATCCCAATACAGGTTGAGCACGCTGGCCACCAGATTGAGCAACTGCGACCGGAACGTGAGATCGGCCGCCAGTACGTTGTTCTTCGCCACGCGGATGAAGCGGCTGTTGACCGCCATACCAAATCCGCGCATCAGAGAATGCTGCACGTAGAGCTGAAGGCTCGGCGCCACCGAAGGATTGAGGACGTCACTCGGCGAGTTCTCATTCAAATACGACTCGCTCTGCGACAGCGTGGCGAATCCGCCCGTGAGCAGACCCTCCTGCACCGAAGTATTGTAGATGCGGCTGTCGTCCACCAGCGCCGTGGTCTCGCTCTGTATGGCGTTCGGCTGCGGCGTGGTCTGGTGCGAGAACAGAGTTGTGTTCTTGAGGACCGGGTCCAGGTTCTGGGTCACCGGTCCAATCTGGGAGACCGTGGCGCCGCCCCCGGTGCTGGAACCGCCCCCGCCCCCGCCGCCGAGTCCCGCGCTGCGCTGGCTGCCGGAAACGCCCTGGCCGCTGGCGGTCTGGCCTACCTGCGAATTGC
>CAYVPZ010000685.1:0-3005 GCA_964453955.1 uncultured Solibacteraceae bacterium
GTCACGATCTTTCTCACCGGCCTGATTGACGACTTCTTCAATCTCCGGCCCGCATACAAACTGGCTGGACAGATCGCCGCCGGCGCCATCGTCTTCTATAACGGGCTGCGCATAGAGGAAGTGGCCGGTTTGTCTCTTCCCATCTGGCTGAGTCTGCCGCTCACCATTCTGTGGCTGCTGCTGTGCAGCAACGCCTTCAACCTGATCGACGGGCTTGACGGCCTCTGTGCGGGCATGGGCTTTGTAGCCACCCTGGCGCTTTTCGCCGCGGCGCTCATTGAGCACGATGCCGCGCTGGCGCACGCCACCCTGCCTCTGGCGGGCGCGCTGCTCGGCTTCCTCTGCTACAACTTCAACCCGGCCACGGTGTTCATGGGCGATTCCGGCGCGTTGCTCATCGGCTTTCTGCTGGGCGCTTACGGAATGATCTGGACGGACAAAACCGCCACTCTGTTAAGCGTGACAGTCCCCCTGCTCGCGCTTTCCATTCCGCTTCTCGAAGTCTCCCTGTCCATCCTGCGCCGTTTCCTGCGCCGCCAGCCCATCTTCTCCGCGGACCGCGGGCACATTCATCATCGCCTCCTCGACCTCGGCCTGTCGCCGCGGACCGCCGTCCTGTTCCTCTATCTGTTCGGCATGGTGGCGGCCTCTTTCGCCCTGCTGCTCAGTCACCCCCTGTGGGGAGGTTTCCAGGGCATCCTGATCGTGCTCTTCGGCCTCATCGCGTGGGCGGGCATCTGGCGGTTGCGGTACGCTGAGTTTGAAGTGGCTGGACGACTGTTATTCGGAGGAGAGTTTCAACGCGCGCTCGGCGCGAAAGTGCGGACGGCGCAGCTTGCAGCCGCCCTGCAGCGTTGCCGGACCGAGGAAGAGTGGTGGAGCGCGCTACTGAATGCCGCCCGCGACGCCGGTTGCATCCGCCTGTGCTGGAGCGGCGCGCACGGGAATCGGGAGCACGTGCTGGCGCCCGGCCCCGCCGCGTGGTCCTTCCGCGTGATCCTGTCGGAACAGGAGAGCGTTCAGGTGGACGGCGCGCTCCCGGCCGATGGTCCTCCCGTCGACCTCATCGGTTTTGCCGACGCGCTCAGCCGCAGCCTCACCGGCAAGCGCCGCGAATGGGAGCAGCCCGCACTTCCCTGAAGCGGCCCCCATGTCGCGCCCTCCTTTTCTTCTCCAACTGCTCGACCTGGCGCTGATACTCGGGGGCTTTGCCGCCGCCCTGTTTCTGTACGCCAGCTTGTTTCCCGCCGAGCTCTCGCTGCTCACGCCTGGGGAGTTGCCCGAAGGCCTCGCCGCGTCGGTCTTTGCCGTCTGGATCAGCGCCCAGGTGCAGCGCCACGGCGGCGCGGACGACGCCTGGCAGTTCTTTCTGGAGCAGCTCTGCCTGGGCGCAGGCCTGAACCTGATTGTGCAGGCGCTGCTCGCCTACGTTTTCGTGTTCAGCCTTCCCACCACCGTCACCATGACCGGATGCCTGTTCGCGGCGCTCCTGCTGACGTTGTCGAAAGCATGGGTCCATCAGCGGCTGGGAAAGTCCGGCATGCTTCTGGTGGGTTATGACTCGGTCACTCGCGATATCCTCTCCGCTTTCCCGTTGCCGCTTCTGGGCTTCATCGGTGCACGGGATTGCGATGCGCCCGCCGGAGCCCCCTGGCTGGGCGACGTGCGCCAGCTCGCGGAAGTGGTGGAGAGCCGCCGGCCCACGCACATTGTGATCGGCCTGAAGGACTGGGCTGCGCGCCTGTCCCCCACTCTGTTGATGCAATACCGCCAAGACGGCATCGTCGTGGACGACTCGCCGGATCTGTATGAACGGCTGCTGCGCCGCGTTTGCAGCGATCGCCTCGATCCGGCGGATCTGCTGTTGTCGCCCGCGCTCCAGGCCGACAGCCGCGCCATGGCCCTGCAGGCCATCTACACCAACCTGATCGGCCTGTTCTTTCTGCTGGCGTTGTCGCCGCTGATGGCCCTGATCGCTCTCGCGGTTGTTTTTTCCGGACGCGGGCCGATATTCGAGACCGTGCCGTGCCTGGGCTTCCAGAAAATACCGTTCCTGCTCCTGCGATTCCGCACCCGGCGGATGGATGGGCGCGGATCGCCCACCCGCATCGGCGGGCTCATTTCCAGGCTCCATCTGGTGAACCTGCCGCAACTGGTCAATGTTGTCCGCGGTGAGATGGCCTTGTTCGGCCCCCGCCCCGTCCGCCATGAATTCGCCACGCGCCTGACCCAGCTCATGCCCTTCTATTCGCACCGCTTTTCCGTGAAACCCGGCATCCTCGGCTGGGCCCAGATGCATCTCCGGCGGGGAACCGTGGTACCGCGCGAAGGGCAGCAAATCGAGTACGACCTCTACTATGTCAAGGAGGGTTCACCGCTGCTCGACTGCGAGATCTTTCTGCGTACGCTCCTCGGAGGGACCAGGCCGCGGAAGGCCTGAGCGCTCATGCCGATCGCTTCCGTCCTGTTGATCGCATCCGCGGCCATCGTCTTTTTCACCATCGCAGGCTACCCCGCCCTGCTGGCCATCGGCTTTCGCCGGGGCGCACCGCCCGTTGCGAAGGATCTGTCTCATCGCCCCACCGTCACGGTGATTATCGCCGTGCACAACGGCGGCACATTCATCCGCGCCAAACTGGAATCCTTATTTGCGCTCGATTATCCGACAAAACTCGTGGAGATTATTGTTGTTTCGGACGGCTCCACGGATAATACCGGCGCCATTGTGCGGGAATGGTCGGACCGCGGCGTGGTTCTTATGGCCGTGCCGCGCGGGGGCAAGGTGGCGGCCCTGAACCAGGCGCTCACGCGGGCGTCCGGCGAGATTCTGTTCTTCACCGATGTCCGCCAGCCGCTCCACCCCCAGGCGCTGCGCCATCTGGCGGCGAATTTCGCCGATCCCACCGTGGGCGCGGTCTCCGGAGAGCTCCGGCTTTGGAGCGGCGAAGACGGCCACCAGGCCGACATGGAGCTGTACTGGCGGTACGAGGTGTGGGTGCGCAAGT
>CAYVPZ010000686.1:0-3003 GCA_964453955.1 uncultured Solibacteraceae bacterium
CGGCGCGGACTCCGCCGCCGCGCCATCCGCTGATTCGCAGTCTGATCTGGGCGCTGGTGGGCATCGGAATTGTAGGTTTGGCGCTCATCGCGGCGCAACGTTTTCTGATGAATACGCCGCCCGTGGACACTCGCGCCGAGCAATCCACGGTGTCTTCCGTACAGGAGCCCCCGGTCAGCGCCCCGGCGAAACCGAGCCCGGCCGGAGAACCCACCTCGCCGCCGGCCGTCGTCAATTCTCCGCCTGCCGATGCGCCAGCGCCCCAGCCGCAACCCGCTGAAACCACCGACAACCAGCCTCCGGCGCCCACACGCCCCACGCGCACGGCCGAGACCACCGTGCAGATCGTCACCGATCCGGCCGGCGCGCGCGTGGTGGTGGATGGCGATCCGTCGTCGTCCTGTACCTCGCCCTGCATGCTGCAGCTTCCCTCCGGACGCCACACGCTGCGCGCCGACGCCCCGGGTTATCAAACCGGCCGGCGGATCTTCACCTCACCGGAGCAATCCGACCTGTTCCTGGGGCTGGACAAGGCGGTCGGCACTCTGACGGTGAGTTCCAACCCTCCGGGAGCGGCCATTTTCCTGAACGGCAAAGAGCTCCGCCAGCGGACGCCGGCGGTCCTGAATCTGGCGGCGGGGACTTATCATGTCGAGATCGTGCGCGACGGCCTCCGGGCCTCCCGAGACGTCACCGTGGCCAACGGCGAGTTGCACAGCCTGGATCTGCCGTTGCGCTAGCGCCCGGTGATCCGCTGTGGAGCAGGCGTTTTCGCCTGCCGCATCATTGCTGCGCGGCGGGGGGTTCCACGTACGTTCCAAAAATCGGCCCGGACAGGGATATGATGTTGCCCGCTACAGTTGTGCCGGTCACGGTCAGCAATCCGCTCACGTTGCCCAGGGTCACGCCGGTGGTCGGATCGGTCGATACGGGCGTGATTGTCAGAGTCATGGAACCGCTGGCGACATCGGGAAGCACCACGTTGAGAGCCGCATACCACGTATTCGGAGTCGCCTGCAGCGTGGTGAAATTCAACGTCACTACCTGGCCCTGCTGATTGGTGACCGTTCCGCCTACCAGCGTGACGCCCTCGGGAAACGTGGACATGTAGGCCGTGCCGCCGTTGGTGGGGGCGATGGTGTAATTCACCAGTTCCGCCGGCAGGTCCAGCGGCGCGAACTGCGCGTTGATATGCATGACATTGAAGGGCACCGGATTGGCCTGCGGTATATCGCTCGCCACCGGGATGGAGGTGAACGAGAGGCCGTTCGAACGCAACGCCAGTACGGAAACGTTGCCCGTGTTCACCAGGAACTGCGCCGAGCCCCGCTGGCCGGCCAGGCCGCTGAGACCCGGCAGACTCTCCAGCGTCGACACAATCTGGTTGTTTGCCGGCAGCGGGACCGAGGATGTGGCCAGCGTGTTCCCCAGCCCATCCAGAGCGGTGACGGCAACCACCGTGTTGATCGAGCTCGCGTTCACCAGCGCTACCTGCGTTTGCGCGCTGGTGTCGTCCCATATGATCGTATTCGTGGTGGTGGCAACGTTCACAAAGGGCACCAGAGCTTCCCAGCCGGAGTGCCGCCCGACGATCTGCCCAAGTATTCCATAGCCGGTGATACCGGCTGGAAGCACGAAGGCCGCGTATCCCTGGTTCAGGGCTCCCACGTTCGGCGTCTCCACAAGGGCGGTGCCGTTCGCCGGCACATTGACCAGCGTCGAAGCTACCGAAGTGCCTCCCACCGGTGCGAGCAACGGAGCCCCCGTGTTGGTGAAGAAATTAATAGTGAACGAAGTGGCGGCGTTGTTCTGATTGGTGAAGTACAAGGCCGAATACCACCCGCCCCCAAAGGCAAGCTGCGGAAGAACATACGAGGTGACCTGGGCATTCCCCAGCGCCCACGGCGCCATGAGGAGACCAACAGTCGCGAGTATCCTCGGCCACTTGACCTGTTTGTGCATACTTGTATTCTCTCCTATAAAGTCCCTCACCGGGGGCAATGCTCTCGAAAATCTCAAGATAAAGTAAGGCGCCCCGGGTCAGCGCTCGGCGCGTACAATCAACAGGGGAACCCGCAGATTGTGACGTACTGCATTAATTGTAGTCCCGAAGATGATGTCTTTGAAACCCTTATGTCCGTGGGCCCCCATCACGATCAGGTCCGGCCCGAGTTCCCGGGCATAGCGGACGATCTCCGTTTTCGGCTTTGAGGAATGGCGTACCACCATTTCCACGGACACGTCCTGGTTCGCGATCAGATCGGCGATGTGCTCCAGATAGCGGCTTCCTTCCTCCACCTCCGCCGTGGACGCCTCTTGCCCGTACATCTGGCTGGTGACGTCTTCCTCCACGTGCAGCAGGTAGATGCGTCCGCGCCGTGCCCGAGCCATGGCCACCGCGTGCGCGATGGCGGCGCGGTCCAGCGGCGAATGATCCAGCGGAACCAGGATCTTCGTGTACGCGGGCGTGGGCAGGTCCTCGGCCACGCCCAGCGGCACCACGAACGCGGCCCGCCCCTTGCGCCGCAGACCTGCGGGCAGCCACGGTTCCAGGATCACCCACAACAACAACACCGACACGGCAGCCAGCACCGGCACCAGCAGCCATTCCACCACGGTGCGTCCCGTTCCGGCGGTGGCCAGCCAGTCCTCCAGAGTTTGCCATACCAGCCACGCGTTCAGCCCGATAACCAGCGCCGCCGTGGACCACGCCAGCAGTTTCACCCAGCCCGGGTTTGCGAACGGGCCCATCTTCTGCCGGTTGTTGGTGAAGTGCACCAGCGGCACAATGGCGAAGGGCAACTGCAGGCTGAGAATCACCTGGCTGAGAATAATGAGCTTATAGGTGCCCTGATCTCCCGCCGTATAGATGACGATGGCCGCCGGCACCACCGCCAGCATCCGCGTAATCAGCCGCCGCAGCCAGGCACGCATGCGGAAGTTGAGAAAGCCCTCCATCACCACCTGGCCGGCCATGGTGCCGGTGAGGGTGGAAGACTGGCC
>CAYVPZ010000687.1:0-3001 GCA_964453955.1 uncultured Solibacteraceae bacterium
GTCCAGCTCAGGCTTCGCTCCCTGATGCGCGATCGGCGTCCTGATCCCGGCCGAGCAGGCGCAGAGCGGCGGCGGTGACGTTCTGCGGGGTGAAGCCGAGGTGCTGGAGGACCACCTCACCCGGCGCCGACGCCCCGAAGCGGTTGATGCCGAGGATGGCGCCTTCGTCGCCGGCAAAGCGACGCCAGCCGAGCGGCGACGCGGCCTCCACGGTGACGCGCTTGCGGATGGCCTTCGGCAGCACGCTCTCCCGGTACGCGTCGTCCTGGCCTTCGAACAGCTCGCAGCACGGCATGCTGACCACGCGGGCCTTGACGCCGTAGCCCTTGAGGTTCGTCTGGGCTTTCACGCACAAGTCAACTTCGGAACCGGTTCCGATCAGGATGACATCCGGCGGTCCGTCGGAGTCCGAGAGAATGTAAGCGCCGCGACCGACGCCGGGCTCTTTCGCGCCGCCGCGATCGAGATGCGCGACATTCTGGCGGGTGAGAACCAGCAGCGTGGGGCCGTCGTGCTGGACCGCAAACGCCCAGGCTTCCGCGGTCTCGTTGGGGTCGGCGGGACGAATCACGGTCAGGAACGGGATGGCGCGCACGCCGGGAAGTTGCTCCACGGGTTCGTGGGTGGGGCCGTCCTCGCCCAGTCCGACGCTGTCGTGCGTGAACACGTAGACGGCCTTCAGGCGGCTCAGCGCGCCCAGGCGGATGGCCGGTTTCATATAGTCCGAGAAAGCGAAGAACGTGGCGCTGAACGGCAGCACGCCGCCGTGCGCGGCCATGCCATTTACCGCGGCGCCCATGGCATGCTCGCGCACACCGAACGCGACGTTGTGGCCGGCGTAGCTCCACTCGCCGCCGACGGCGCCCAGTGTTCCCGGCCCGCCGGATTCGGATGGCTGAAAATCCCCCAGGCCCTTCAGGGCGGTGTCAGTGGAGGGGTTCAGGTCGGCCGAGCCTCCGATAATGTTCGGGATGCGCTTGGCCAGCGCGTTGAGCGCGTCGCCGCCCGCCTTTCGCGTGGCTATGGGCTTGTCCGATGGTTTCCATTTGGGGAGGTCCGCGGACCAGTCCGCGGGGAGCTGGCCGCGCATCACCATGTCGAACTCGGCCGCTTCTTTCGGGAACTCGTTCCGGTACGCTTCGAACTTCTTCCCCCACTCCGCTTCCGCCCGCGCGCCCTCCGGGATGGCCTGGCGAAACACGTTCACGGCCTCCTCGGGCAGGAAGAACTTATCCATGGTGGGCCAGCCGAGGGCTTTCTTCGTGGCCTGCAGCTCGTCCTCGCCAAGCGGGCTGCCATGCGCCGAGAAGTTGTCCTGCTTATGCGGACTGCCGTAGCCGATGTGCGTGCGCACCAGCAGAAGCGACGGCCTGCCGTCTTCCGCCTGCGCCTCGAGAATGGCCGCCGAGACGTCGTCCGTGTCGTTTCCGTCGGGCACCGAGCGGGTGTGCCAGCCCTGCGCTTCGAAGCGGCGGGCCACATCTTCGGTAAAAACGAGGTCGGTGGCGCCGGCCAGCGAAATATGATTCTGATCGTAGAGAACAATCAACTTGCTCAGGCGCAGGTGGCCGGCCAGCGACGCCGCCTCCAGGCAGACGCCTTCCATGAGATCGCCGTCGCCGGCGATGGCGTAGGTGTAGTGGTCCACGATGGTGTGGCTCGGGCGGTTGTAGCGCATCGCCAGCCACGCTTCCGCGATGGCCATGCCCACGGCATTGCCGAAGCCCTGGCCGAGAGGACCGGTGGTTACCTCCACGCCGGGCGCGTGCCCGCGCTCCGGGTGACCCGGCGTCTTGCTGCCCCATTGCCGGAAACGCTTGAGTTCTTCGAGCGGGAGATCGTAGCCGGTGAGGTGCAAGAGACTGTAGAGCAACATGGAGCCGTGGCCGGCGGAGAGCACGAAGCGATCGCGGTCGAACCACTGCGGGTTTTTGGGGTTGAATTTCAGAAAGCGGGTCCACAGGGTGAAAGCCATGGCGGCGGCGCCCATGGGCATGCCGGGATGCCCGGAGTTGGCGTTTTGCACCGCGTCCGCCGAGAGGATGCGGATGGTATTAATGCACAGGTTCTCGAGATCTCTGTCCGACGTCAGATTCATTCAGTCCTCTCCTGGTGTTCAGAACACGACTTTATCACTTCACGCACAGGCCGAAGCCCGTGCCACCAGCACAGAATTCAGGGTAGCAACTCGCGGGGTCCGCCCCCACGTATCATCGAAGGGTGATCGCGGCACTGGACGCCACGCCTCTGGTGGAACCCACTGGCGGCATCGCGCGCTACACCAGCGAGCTGAGCCGGGCGCTGGCGAATTGTTTCGTGGACGATGCGTGGTGGCTGATCTCCGACCAGTTTGTCGCGCCACCTCCAGAAGCGCCACCCAATCTGCACGTCAGCGCCCTGCCGCGCCGGCAACTGGCCCGCCGCTGGTGGCTGTTCGGAGCGCGCACCGAGATCCAGCGCCTGGGAGCGAGTGTTTTCCACGGGACCGATTTCGCCGTCCCGTATCTTCCCGTTTGCCCGTCGGTGATGACCGTGCACGATCTGTCGCCCTGGGCTGCCCCGCCCGTTCGCGCCGCCAGCGCGCGGGTGAGGCGGCGAACCCCGGTGCTGTTGCGATTCGGTCTGGCCACCATGGTGATCACACCTAGCGAGGCCGTGCGCCGCAGCGTCATAGAGCGCTTCCGCATGGCACCGGATCGCGTTGTCGCCACGCCTCTGGCGGCTGCTCAGTGCTTTCACCGCGTGCCAGGAGAACCGCCGCCACGCCCGTACTTTCTCTTCGCCGGGACGCTCGAAGCCAGGAAAAACGTCGAAACGATTGTCGCGGCCTGGCGCGAGGTGAAGAAGGACGGCGTCGTGGACCTCATTCTCGCCGGACGCCGCCGCGCGGCCGATGTTAGCGACGAACCGGGGCTCACCGTGCGCGAGAACGTCGGCGATGCCGAGCTGGCCCGCTTGTACTCGAACGCGAGGGCATTCCTTTTCCCATCTCACTACGAGG
>CAYVPZ010000688.1:0-2987 GCA_964453955.1 uncultured Solibacteraceae bacterium
TTGATCGCCGCCGCGCACCTCGTTGTCCCATGGCGATTGCCACATCTCGATGCGTTGCACCACCGTCTGTGGCGTGCGGTAGTGATAGCCGATGACCACGCCCGTCACCAGCACCACCAGGCCCGCCAGCGCCAGACCCGCCTTCCCGCGCGCCACCGCGAACATGGTGAGGAACAGAAAGCCGGTGACCAGCGCGGGGCCCAGATCCTTCAGCCAGAAAAACATCGCCAGCGCCCCCGCCACCGCGCACATCACCGGCAGTGTGTGGGCCAGGCGCGGCAGCCGCAGCCAGCGCAGCAGCTTCGGCGCCCGCGTCTCCTCGAGCTCGCGCAGCCATTCCCAGCGCTTCGCGAAATAGCCCGCCATGAAAAACACCAGCAGAACCTTGATCGCCTCCACCGGCTGGAACGGACCCAGGTTCACCTTCGCATCGCTCCCGGTGGGGCCCGACCCAAATCGCAACAACAGCGCGAACAGAGCGAACGCGGCCAGCAGCGGCGTATACACCAGCTTCGAATAATCGCGCGCGGCGAAAGGACGCAGCAGCGGAAGCAGCAACAACAGACAACCCGCCGCCACGCCCCACGCGAACTTGCGGAACTCCAGCGTGTCGCGCAGCGGATCTTTCAGGCTGACGGCCAGGATCAGGCCCATCGCGGTGAGCAATTGCAGCGCCGGCAGCAGCGAGGGGTCGCCGGCGAATCCGCGCCATCGCCACACCAGCCACACCACCAGGAACGCCGCGAAATACGCACTCGTCCACTCCACATACTGGCGACGAAACTCCGCCGGTGTGCGCACCACCAGCAAAGGCTTCACCTTCGCGACAGGGAGCCGCGGCCGCAGATGCGCCAGCGCTCCCACATTCGGCAGCGGGCCCGCGCCATGGAGGTAATCGGCCACCCTCTCCGCGTCGCGCGCGAAGAACGGCAGCAGCCGCTGGGCGTCCGGCGCCGCGTTCAGGTTGAGTAGATCGCCGCGATTGAGGCGCGCCTGCTCGTCGGGGAAATCCTGCGTCTTCGCGAAGAACACCAGCGCCAGGCCCGCCGCGGCCGCGAGCGACGTGGCCAGCAGCCAGAATCCACGCACGCGGCGGTCCTTCCGCCTCGCCGCCACCACCTGCGCGATGTCCGCGCGAACCTGGTGCTCCCAGCTCTTTGTTACCGCCATCCGCGGCGCCTCACCGGCTTCTTGTGTACACGCGCCGCGGCCTGCCGCCGTTCCCACTGCTTCTCGGCGTCGAGGTCGCGATCGATTCTCTGCAGATTCTCGCTCACCCCGGCGAAGCCCAGAACCGGCTCGTACAGATTGCGCGCACGCCCGAAGTCGCGTTCGGCCAGCAGCCGCAGGCGGCGCCGGGCGTGCGCATCCATGTTCCCGGGCTGCCACGCGCGCTTCAGTTCCTGTTCGGCCCGGTACAACCACGCGTCGGCCTGCTCTTCGTTTTCGCGCGGACCGGCATGATAACCCCGCCGCTCCGCCTCCAGAAGCTCCGCTGCCGCCTGCCCGGCGTTGTGCAGCCCGTACACCTCCACCCGCGCCAGCGCCAGGTGCGGATCGGGCGACGACGCGTCCAGCCGCGCCGCCCGCTCGAAGTCGGCCTGCGCATCCGTGGCCGCCGCGGCCGGGCCGTTTCGCACCAGCAGAACATAGCCGTCGCACAGCGCCTGGCGGCTTTGCAACTTCCGGCCGCCCGGATTCAACTCCAGCGCATGCCCCAGCGCAAGCTGCGCCTTCTCCCATTCGAAGTGGTCGAGCGCCGGATCGGAACTGTTGCGGTACCCGTCGATCACCGCGTCGGCGGTCGCGATCAGGCGCGCGTGAAACGGCGCACGTGCCCAGTCAATCGGCAAAACACGTCCGAGGAACGCGTTCTGCTTCTCCAGCGCGCGGTAGAATTGCCAGTCCGCCGCGATGTCCGCCGCCGGGCGTTGCGTGTAGTCGGGCCCGTCGCGCAGCGGGGCGCTCTCGCTCCAGAAACGATACAAGTACGCCGGCGGAATCAGCACCATCAGCCCCACCACCAGACCGGCAGCCAGCGCCCAGATGGTGCGATTCGCCTCGCGCACGTAGCGAATCGCTCGCTGGCCGAGGTCCGTGCGCACGGCTGGCCCTTTTTTTTCGATGGTCGCGTTTGAATCCCACGAGGGCAGCCGCTCCGTTTCCGCGGACGTGCGCCGATGCTGCAGAAACGCGCGCAGATCGCTTTCCAGCGCCACCGCCGTGGGATAGCGGCGCGCCGCATCCGCCGCCAGCGCCTTCCTAATGATCGCCTTCAGCGGCGCCGGGCACGACTCCGGCAGCGCCCGCGGCGGCCGCCGCGACTGGATCAGTGTCTCCAGCTTGCGCGTGGTCTGCGCCTGATACGGCGGCAGCCCGCATACCAGCTCGTAGAGCGTCACCCCCAACGCCCACAGGTCCGCGGCGGGGTCCACCTGCGCGCTCTTCAAGCGTTCCGGCGAGCAGTAGGCCGGGCTGCCCAGATTGTGATTGGTCAGATTGTGCGTGAAGGTGATGGTCTTGGCGATGCCGAAGTCCAGCAGCCGCGCCTCGCGGCTGGCCGCGATCTGGATATTCGAAGGCTTGATGTCGCCATGCACGATGGCCCGCTTGCGCCCGTCGATCTCCACCAGAAACGAGTGCAGCGTGTTGAGCTGGCTGCAAACCTCCACCGCGTACCGCGCCGCGCGCTCGGCGTCGATGCGCCTCTCCTCCTGCAGCATCTCGGCCAGACTCCGCCCCTCGCAGTATTCCATGGCCACGAAGAAGCAGTTCTCCTGCTCGCCGAACTCGTACACTTCCAGAATTCGCTTGTCCAGCGCGTGGAGCTGCTGTTGAATCGCGGCCCCGCGCCGCTCCGCTTCGAGCAGCATAGTAGTGGCCGGGTCGTCGCTGCGCTCCACGATCTTGAGCACCACCCGCCGGTCGCACGATTCGTCCAGAGCCAGATACACGTCGGTCATGCTCCGGCCCAGTTTGCGGATGAT
>CAYVPZ010000689.1:0-2980 GCA_964453955.1 uncultured Solibacteraceae bacterium
GCCGATCAGCTCCATCACCGTGGCCATGGTGTTCGCGGTGAACTGCCCGCCGCAGGCGCCCGCGCCCGGACAGGCTGCGTTCTCCACGGCCAGCAATTCGGCGTCGTCGATACGCCCGGCGGCATTGGAGCCCACGGCCTCGAACACGTCCTGAATGGTGAGGTCGCGGCCGTTGTGGTGGCCGGGAAGAATGGAGCCGCCGTACACCACCACGCCCGGCACGTTCAGCCGAAGCAGCGCCATGGCCGCGCCGGGGATGGTTTTGTCGCAGGCCACCAGCGCGATGACGCCGTCGAACATGTGGCCACGCACGACAAGCTCGATGGAATCGGCAATCACTTCCCTGCTCACCAGCGAAGCCTTCATGCCCTCGGTGCCCATGGTGACGCCGTCGCTGATGGCGATGGTATTGAATTCCATGGGCGTGCCCCCGGCGGCGCGCACGCCCTCGGCCACGCGCGCGGCCAGCTCGCGCAGGTTGAAGTTGCAGGGCATGGTGCCGATCCACGTGTTGGCGATCCCGATAATCGGCTTGCGCAGATCCTCGTCGGTGTACCCGATGGCCTTCAACATGGCGCGCGCGGGCGCGCGATCACGCCCCTGGGTGATGGTATAACTGCGAAGTTTCATGGTGAACCTTTATCTTACCCGACGCGCTTCCGCGCCTTTTTCGAAGCACCGGGCCGCGCCACCAGAACCGGCGCGTCGGCGACGCCACCCATCACCGCGAAACAAAGTAACAGTACGCCGGGCCAGAGCTGCGCAATCACGCGGTCGAACGACCCTTCCACTTGCCAGGCGAGATCGGACGGAGTGATGACATACACGGCGATGTCCGACAGGAACATCAATCCCAAAGCGATGGCGGAAATCGTGATGAGTACGCCGCGGAGCTTGTCCACGCGCCAGCGCAATACGAGCGCGAGGATCGCCAGCAGGATCAGCGGATGGGTCACACCGGTCCCGAGGTGCATCATTGTGACGGCGAAAAACTTCGCGATCTGCGCGTAGCGGCCGGCATCCAGCAACTTCGCCAGCAGCGTGGTCGTTGTCTGCTGGAGCAGGGTATCCTTGGGCGGAGCGATCGCGAACTTCAACCAGAGCGTGAGCAGGATACCCGGCAGCGCGCCGGCCAGTAGAAGACCCGCTCCCCGCAGCGCCGCCTTCCGCCCCTGCTTCCACCAGACCAGCGCACAAAACGCCACGAGCAGCCAGACCAGAAAGACCACCCCCTCGTTCTTGGTCCATGCCCCAAAGCCCGCGCAGAGCCCGCTCCACAGCAGCGCGGAGCGTCCGGTGCTCTCGGAAATAAGAATCAGCGCAACGGCCGCCAGCCAGTAGAAACTCAGTGGGATGTCGGAATACTGGTCGGGGACGAGCACCAGGAACGACGGTGTGGCCAGAATCACCAGCCCCGCCAGCAGCGCCGACGCCGTGCCGCGAAGCAGGGCGACCGTGCTTGTCAGCAGCGCGATCACGGCGCCGAAAAACAGAAAGCTGGTGGCGATGGGCGCCAACTGGCTGGTTTGACCGCTCGACTTCCACACCCGGGCGATGAACGACGACAGCAGGAGCGGATAATCGGGATGCATCCTGTCCGCCAGCAGGCCGCCCACGGGCACGCGCCAGGAGCCCACCGGTCCGGCCAGGAATTTCGCGCGCAGATTCCAGATGGCCAGCGCGTCCCAGTATCCCCATGGATTCGCCTCCGCCATGGAAACCAGCCGGGCGAAGACGACGAGCAGTGCAAGCCCGAGCGCAATGGCCAGAAGCCACGTCCACCGGAAAGTGGACGTCGTCCCCTCCGTGGCCGGGCCGCCCGCCGGCCTCCTGCGCGCTCGTGCGTACAGGGCGGCCGACAGGCCCAGCAGCAGCGCGTCCGAGCCGAAAATCACCGCGGGCGTCGCGATTCCCGAGACCGTCAGAAACAGAAAGACGACAGACGTCACGGCGATGCCGGCGCCCGTCCCGAGGCTGACCTGAAACAGGAGCGCGGCCCAGCGTGGGTGTGCGCCTCGCACCGGGTTGGCTGCGCCCGCCAGCAGGATTCCGATGGCCAGCGCCACGGCGATGGAAACCAGTTCCATCTACCGTGCGCCCTTACGAAACAACACCACGCCGTCACCAAAATCCTGAGCGAGTGTCAGGCCGCGCTCATCCGCGAATTTGGTCAGGTCCAGCGGCCGGGCGAAGTTCCCCACCACCCATGTCGTCGCGGGGTGTTTATCCAGCTCTACCAGGACGCGCGGCGCGAGAACATATTGAGCGCCCAGAAGCATCGCCCAAACGGGATTCTCAGACTGGTCCGTGACATAGCCGACTACTCCGGCCGAGGGCAACGCAGCGGCCACCTGCTGGAAACGGACCTCCTGATCGGCCATCTTGTAAATGTCCGCGCCTTCCCCGGACGCCGCTTCCGTTCCGGTGTAAAAATCGAGGACGCTCCACAGAGATAGCGCCGCAATGGCAGCGCAAACCGGCGCCGTTAATCCGAAAGAGGCCGCCTTCACAATCTAAACGCAGCGAATAATCTCGATCATACTACCCCCCAGGGGCGGGTGACAACCCTGCCCGCGCCTCGTCTACCATGAATACGTACCCCATGCGCCTCCACATACTGCCCACCACCCCGATCCTCTGCGCCGCAGCCGCCTTCGCCCAGAGCGATGCGAAACCCCTGACCGCGCTCCCGTACACGCCCAGCCTCGACGTCAGCTCGATGGACAAAACCGTCAAGCCCTGCGAGGACTTCTTCCACTACTCCTGCGGGAACTGGATTCGTCACAACCCCATTCCCGCCGACCAGGCCTCATGGGACGTGTACTCGAAGCTGGCCACCGAGAACCTCCAGTACCTGTGGGGCATTTTGCTGGAGGCCGGCGACACCTCGCGCAAGCGCACTCGGGAAGAACAGCAGATCGGCGATCTCTTTCACGCCTGCATGGACGAGACCTCCATCGAGAAGGCCGGTGGCCCCCTT
>CAYVPZ010000690.1:0-2977 GCA_964453955.1 uncultured Solibacteraceae bacterium
TTCGAGATTCTGGCGCCGGTGCGTTTCTCGGTGGTCGGCTTCCGCATGAAAGGATCGGAAGAGCGGAACCGCGCGCTGCTGGAGGCCATCAACGCCAGCGGCCTCGCCTTTCTCTCCCACACCGTCCTGAACGGCACGTATACGCTGCGGCTGGCAGTTGGCAACGTGCGCACAACGTGGCAGGATATCCAGAGGGTTTGGGATTTCATCCGAACCCGGGCGGATAAACCATGACCTACTATCCCTGGCGCCTGATGGATATCGGAATCGCCTACGTGCTGGCGTTTCCTCTGGGACTGGAGCGGGAACGCTCCGAGCACACCGCCGGCATCCGCACGTTTCCGCTGGTGGCCATCGCCACCTGCGCGTTCCTGATGGGCGCCGAGGACCTGAAGAAGGAATATGCGGACGTGGTTTCGCGCGTGCTTCAGGGGGTGGTGGCTGGCATAGGCTTCATCGGCGGCGGCGCCATACTCAAAACCGGAGACACAGTGGTCGGCACCGCGACGGCCGCCGGACTGTGGGCCACGGCGGCCATCGGCGCCTGCGTGGCCCTGCACAGCTACGATATCGCCATCGCGCTGAGCGTGCTCTGCTTCCTCACGCTGCACGTGCTGAAGCGCTTCACGCACGAGCCGGAAGTGGGCGCGGGGAAGCGCGACGCCGGCAAAGGGTGACTACTGGCGGATGGGCCACGCGGCGCAAGCCCCGTTCTATCGGGGCTGGCGCAAACGCGACTGGCGCCGCGTGTCCCTGCGGGATTCGCTCAGCTTCCGCTGTTCACCGTCTCCTCCGCCGGAGCCATGTACTCGTCCATGATGCTGAGCAGATGGGACGGGTGGACGGGCTTGGAGATGTAGCCGTTCATGCCCGCGCTCAGGCACTTCTCGCGATCTCCGTTCATGGCGTGCGCGGTCATGGCCAGAATGGGAAGCTTCTGCCATTTCGGGTTCAGGCGAATTCTGCGGGTGGCTTCGAGGCCATCCATTACCGGCATCTGGACGTCCATGATCACCAGACGATACCCGTCGTCGCGTTCCAGCAGTTCCAGGGCCTCGACGCCGTTGTTGGCCAGATCCACGGCGAACCCCCGTTTGCGCAGCACCGTGGTCACCACTTTCTGATTCACCTGGTTGTCTTCCACCACCAGCACGCGAGAGGGCGTCTCGCAAGGCGATCCCTTTGCCTCATGGCCAGCGGAGGATGCCGGCGCGTTCGCCGGAGCCGGGGGCGGGGTCATGCAGCGCAGCTTCACCGTGAACGTGCTGCCTTTGTCAGGCTGGCTCTCCACGGTGATTTCTCCGCGATGCATCTCCACGATCTTGTGGGTGATGGCGAGTCCCAGGCCGGTGCCTCCGAACTTGCGGCTGACGCTGCCATCCACCTGCGTGAATTTCTCGAAGATCAGCGGGAGCTTCTCGGCCGGGATCCCGATGCCCGTGTCCTCGACCACGAACCCCATCAGAATTTCTCCGGCGCCGGAGGGCGTTGCGTCCAGCGTCGCCCGCACGTGGCCCTGCACGGTGAACTTGATCGCGTTACTCAACAGATTGGCGAAGATCTGACGCAACCGCAAAGGATCCCCGAGCACCTCTTCGGGGACCGCCGGCGAGACCTGACAGACCAGATCGATACCCGCGTCGTCGGCCCTCGACTGGAACGAACGAACGCAATCCTGCAAAACGATGCGGACGTCGAAGGGGATCTTCTCCAGCCCCATCCGTCCCGATTCGATCTTGGACAGGTCGAGGATATCGTTCAGCAGGGCCAGCAGCGAATAGGCGCAGCGCTGCGCCGTCTCCAGCTGATCGCGATGCTCCTCCTGCAGATCGCTCTCCAGGGTCACGTCCAGCATGCCCAGGATGCCGGCCATGGGCGTGCGCAACTCGTGCGACATGTTCGCCAGGAACTCGCTCTTGGCCTCGTTGGCCGCCTGCGCCCGCAACATAGCCTCTTCCAGTTCTTCGGTGCGCTGCCGAATGCGCTGCTCGAGCAGTTCCTGGTGCTGGCGAATCTCGCATTGCGAGGAGGTCAGCGCTTCGATCATCTGATTGAAGCTTTCTCCCAGATACTCGATCTCGTCCCCCGTGCGGCTGACCTGTATCGGCTCCAGCTTCCCTTTGCGCACGGCCGTCATGCCCTGCTGCAGGTAGAACAAAGGGCGCCCCAGCACGCGGATGGTAAACAGCGAAATCACGGTGGCCCCCACCAGCACCACGCCGCACTCCAGCAGCGCCTTGGTGATGCTCAGTGTGCCCTGGTGCAGGTCATACGCCAGCGTGGCCGCGACCACCCAGAGCAGCAGCACGCCGGTGAAGGCGGTGAACCGGGTGGATAAGGACTGGAAGGGCTTCCGGTGAGAGGTTCCCCTCTCACCAGTAGTTAACTGGCGCACACCTTCTTCATCGACCCACGCGCGCCGAAGTACTATAAGGGAATCCTCTTAAGGCACGTTTGGTTGCTGTTTAGTCCCCGCGTACCATTACGGCCGGAACGCCAACAATTTGCTAGACTTGTGACCGAATGGACCGCCTCGCCACCACGCTTTGCGGGATCGCGTTGCGGAACCCCGTGCTGGCGGCCTCGGGAACGTTTGGCTACGGTGTCGAGTTCGCCAGGCTGGTGGATCTGAACCGGATTGGCGGCCTTGTGGTGAAGGGCTTGTCGCGCCAGCCGATGGCGGGCAATCCGCCGCCGCGTCTGTGGGAAACCGCCGCCGGCATGATCAACTCGGTGGGCCTGCAAAACATCGGCGTGCGGGCCTTTGTTCGCGACAAGCTGCCCGAACTGCGGCAATATCGCACCGCCGTGATCGCCAACGTCTTCGGGTACGCGCCGGAGGATTACGCGGAGGTGGTCCGCGCGCTGGAGGACGCCGAAGGGATTGCCGCGTACGAGCTGAACGTGTCGTGCCCTAACACGCACTCGGGCGGCATCTTCTTTTCGAGCGATCCCGCGCTGCTCGCCGCGCTGGTGC
>CAYVPZ010000691.1:0-2967 GCA_964453955.1 uncultured Solibacteraceae bacterium
ACACCTCCAGCCGCTACATTCCCGACCGCTATCTGCCCGACAAGGCCATCGACCTCATCGACGAAGCGGGCGCGCGCGTGAAGCTGCGCCAGACCACCCTGCCGACGGAGGTGGCGGACATCCAGAAGCGCATCAAGTTCATCGTTCACCGGATGGAAAACGCCATCGCCAACCACGAGTTCGAGAAGGCGCGGTTCTATTCGGACGAGGAGCGCAAGGAGCGCGAGAATCTGCGCCTGCTGCGGGAGAAGTACAACCTGGACGACACCTCCACGGGCGTGGTGACCAAGGACGACATCGAGGACGTGGTGGCGCGCTGGACCGGCGTGCCCATGACCGCCATCAAGGAAGAGGAGGTCAGCAAGCTGCTGCGCATCGAGGAGGAGCTGCACAAACGCGTCATCAGCCAGGACAAAGCGCTGTCGGCACTCTCCCGGGCCATCCGGCGGTCGCGCGCGGGCCTGAAATCGCCCAAGCGTCCCTCCGGTTCGTTCCTGTTCCTCGGGCCAACGGGCGTGGGCAAGACCGAGGTGGCGCGGGCTCTCTCGGAGTTCCTGTTCGGCAGCGAGAAATCGCTGGTCCGGTTCGACATGTCCGAGTTCATGGAAAAGCACTCGGTGTCGAAGCTGATCGGCTCGCCTCCGGGCTACGTGGGTTACGAAGAGGGCGGCCAGCTCACCGAGCGGGTGAAGCGGCAGCCGTACTCGGTGATCCTGCTGGACGAGATCGAGAAGGCGCACCCGGACATCTACAACATCCTGCTGCAGGTGTTCGAGGACGGCCAGCTCACCGACGGCCTGGGCAACACGGTGGACTTCAAGAACACCATCATCATCATGACCTCCAACCTGGGGGCCCGTTTCCTCGACAAGAAGGGGCAGATGGGCTTCGCGGCGCCCTCGTTCACGGGCATCCCGTCCAAGGTGGAAGACATGGTGATGGCGGAGGTGAAGCGCGCGTTCAACCCGGAATTCCTGAATCGGCTGGACGAGGTGATTCTGTTCACGTCGCTCAGCGATGACGATCTGCTGAAGATCATCCACCTGATGGTGGATCAGATCAACCTGAATCTGGTGGCCAAGCAGATCAAAATTCGCGTGAACGAGGACGCGGCGCGTTACGTTCTGGAGAAGACCGTCACGGACCGCAGCTATGGCGCGCGGCCGTTGCGCCGGGCGCTGCAGAAGTACATCGAGGACCCGCTTTCGGAGGCGGTGATTCAGGGTTCCCTGCCCCGCCCCGCGGAGCTGGAAGTCTACCTCAGCGACGACGGCATCTACTGCCGGCCGGTGCAACCGGCGCTGGAGGCCCAGCCGGTGGGCGCGGGCGGCGAAGTCGTCGAGGCCGAGCCCCCGCCGCCGGTACCGGGCACGGCGCTGTACCGGTTCTGACACCAGTCGACCGCAGCGCAGATGCCGAGTGCATTCTCGAAAGTCCGTTCTGAAGCGGGGTTTCTGATCGCGTGCGTGCTTGTGTGCGCGACATTCTGCCGAGCGCAACCGGTTCCACCGTCGCAACTCGAGGGCGGCCAAATCGCGCTCGCTGTGCGGACGCCCGAAGGTCTGGCGAGCTATCTCAATTCGCGTCGTACTATCGACTGGAAGCACATACGGAGCGCCCTCGGGCTGAGAGAATCTCCACTCTGGCTGGCTCCCTGCGGAAGCGATTTCCCTGCGGCGGAGGCGCGATGTTCGGCCGAGATCCTAAGATTGGCGACGCCCGAGCAAAGGATCGTAGTCGTTCGAGGCGATGTTCTCTCCTACACCGTTGAGTTTCTTCGCTACCTACGAGATGCGGCGAATGACTGGCATTTCTCCGGAGAGTACAACGCCTTCCAGAGAGAGTCTCCCTGCCATCACCGGCTCATGGCGCTTTGGAACAAGCCGTTTCTCGCAGTCTCCAGCGATCACTCCCAGAACGGCGTGACCACGCAGCAGGTTCTCGAAGACTGGTTTGATCTGACACAGAGAGACTTCGAGCCAGTCTTCCGGTTTACCTCCAATGGCGGCCAGTGGCGGTTCGGCTTCGGTGTGGGCCGAACGATCCATGCCAGATACGAGGTTAACCAGACCGCACAGGCTGAAAGCATAGAATTGACGCTGACGATAAGTTTTGACGGTACCGGTCTCAGTCAGAAGTCCACGTATCTCGGGATATACGAGCGGAGGACGAGCGAGAAGACATTCAAGCTGCGATCCGCATACGCGGGGCTGGATCGTAGCAGTCCTATCTACGCCAGAGACTTCGAGGACCTCGCAGATCCGTTTAGCGCCCTTTCCAACGAAAAACTCATGGCTTGGGCGTTCCCAGGACTCATGAGAATCGCGACGGGAACCGACGCCGATGCGAAAAAATGGCTAAGGTCTGTCTTGGGCCATACCGGAGATACGCCGGAAACGCGCAGGCTCCTCAGTCTCCTCGCAACCCCGTGATCACTCCATGCGAGACGCTATGCAGCGTCACGTGCCCCTACTTCGGCTGGCTGGCCAGCAGCACCAGCGCCTCCAGCGTGCGCGGCTTCTGCTGATCGCTCAGGATCAAATAGCGGCGCGTGCCGGCCGGGGCGGCCGTGAATACCGTCCGCCCTTTATCGTCCACATCCACGGTGCCCGGCCCCGACAACGAGAAGTAATTGCGGTCGGGACGCACCGCATAGAGGACGGCAGTCAGATCCCACACCGGCCGGTCGTAGGGCATGGGCATGTAGTTGCGGTACGCCTCGGCCACCGGGTGATTGGGGACCCAGGCGAAATCGTGCTCGATGCTGGCGGCAGGGAACAGCATCGCCTGGCCAATTTCAAATCCGCTGAAGACGATGGGCGACGGCCAGCGGCGGAACACCTCGCGCGCCGCCGGGATGTCGGTTTTCACGTTGTATTCCGGATCGCCCGCCGGAAACCACCCGGCCATGGCGCTCAGCAGCCGCACCTTCCGCTTCACCAGGTCCGGATCCGCATCGAGCAGCCG
>CAYVPZ010000692.1:0-2964 GCA_964453955.1 uncultured Solibacteraceae bacterium
CAAGGGGGTCAAGAGCGCAAAGGGCGCAGTGAGCCGCATCTGGGCGCGCACCCAGGGGCTCGGCGAGGCCGCCGCGCCCGAAGCGGAATCCGCGAAGCCGAAAGCCAGCAGGAAGGCAAAAGGTGGCGTACAGGCCGCCAAGGGCGGGCCCGCGAAGGGGAAGGCGAGTAAGCAGGCCACGCCCGCAAAGAACGCGCCCAAGGGCAAAAAGGCCGCGAAGACGCAGGAAGTCACTGGGCCCCGCGAGGGCAGCAAGACCGCCCAAGTTGTTGCGATGCTCCAGAGGAAGAACGGGGCCACGCTGGCCGAGATTATGACCAAGATGGGTTGGCAAAGACACACCGTTCGCGGCTTCATGGCCGGCGCGATGAAGAAAGCGGGGTATACCGTCGAGTCCTTCAAGCCCGAGGGCGGGGAACGCACCTACCGGATCAAGTAGCATCAGCCCTGCCCTTCCTGGCCCGCTCGGCTTCGGCCGGGGCGGGCTTTTCTGCTTTCAGGCGCACACACGCTCGCCCCCGCGCTATCGTGCGAACGTGGGCCACCTGTGGCGCAACGTCGGCTATTCCGGGCGCGTACCGGTTTCCCGCTCGATGAGGCGGACCTCCTCGGACCAATCGGACAGCGCCAGGCACAGCCCTTGCAGGTCGGGATGCCCGGCCCGTATCGCCGCTTTGATATCCGCTGTCTCGCGGCGGGCCGAGCGCACCTACTCCAGCAGACCTCGGACTGCTGGTTGCTGCGACTGGAGAGTCCCCTCAAGCCGTAGAAGCAATTCGGAAGGAAGACGAGGCTGATCCGGAATTGAGTCGGAGGCGCCAAAAAGTGGCTGCGGACACTAACGCGGCGAAAACTCTCCCGCACCGAAACAAAACCACTTGGATTTGTTTCTGCTTGTCCCTCAATAGTTTGAGGGAAGTTTTCGACGAAAACTCTGCCCTCACGCCGATTTTTCGCCCAGTAGGAGTGTATGAACACTTCACAACTGAGCGAACGCGGAAGCGTAGCTAAGGAACCACTGCAAAGCCTTCTCAATGAGTACGACGTGGCACGCACCACCGGCCTCGCGGTGGCGAGCGTAAGACGATGGCGTCTGCTTGGGCAGGGCCCGAGGTTTTTGAAACTGAACTCCGCCGTGAGATACCGAGCCGATGATTTGAAGGCGTGGCTCGAATCTCGACCAACCGGCGGTGGGGATCAAGCGGAGGCGTGATGCCAGAAAAAGGCGAAACCCGCCGCGGCCGGCGGCGGGTTTCGAGCGATTACGGTTTCGAACTGGAAGCCCCTTGGTCACGCAAGCCTGCGGGGGTTCCTGACTCTGACGTTACCATCCGGGCTGATTATTCACAACTGCCATCTGCTTGAAGCGGGCGGCCGACGTTGGGTCGGGTTGCCATCCCGCCGTTTTCTCACGGCGGATAGCATGGTGCGTTATGAGCCCATCATCGAATTGGCGACCCGAAAAGCGCACCGCAACTTTCAGCGAGCCGCACTCGAGGCGGTAGAGCGGTTCCTGAAGGCGAGGGGCGAATGGTAGATACCAGGCGACCCGACCTGAAGACGGCGGCGCTGTGGTACACGGCACACGGCTTCCCGGTGTTTCCACTGCATAGCGCACCTGGCGGCGTATGCTCCTGCGGTGATCCGGAGTGTTCGCATCCCGGAAAGCACCCCAGGACCGCGCACGGGTTCAAGGACGCCACCACGGATCGGGCGCTGATCGCGGGCTGGTGGAGGCGGTGGCCGGACGCGAACGTCGGAATCCCGACAGGCGCCGCGTCCGGCCTTCTGGTTTTGGATTGCGATCCCAGAAACGATGGACCTGCAGACCGAAGTGAACTCATCGAACGATGCGGTCCAATCCCGGATACCGCAGAGGCGATTACGGGAGGGGGCGGGCACCACTTGTTCTTCCGCGATTGCGGCGGCGCGGTGCCGAAAGCTCTCGCTCCGGGAATAGACATCAAGGGCGATGGAGGTTACATTGTAGCGGCACCCTCGATTCACGCGAGCGGCAAGGCCTACCAGTGGGACGGTATCGCTGGGGCAAAGGCTCTGCTGAACGTGGCCGACCCACCCGCGTGGCTGCTCAAATCCATGGCGGGCGCCTGCGGCGGCCCGCGTGCGGCGTCGAACGCGGCCCCCTGCTCCGGGAAGATTCCCGAAGGCGAGCGGAATGACCACCTGGCATCGCTCGCTGGAACGATGCGCAAACGCGCGATGTCACGCGAGGCCATTGAAGCCGCGCTGCTCGAAGAGAATCGGCTCCGCTGTGACCCGCCGCTGCAGGATGCCGAGGTCAGGGCCGTCGCCACGAGCATCGCGTCATACACGCCCGGTGCTGGCAGCGAAGCCCGCAGCGTGGAGGCCCTCCGGGATTGGCCGAAGCCGGAGCCGATTCAGGGCGACCTGCCGGCAGTGGCGGCGTTCTCCGAAAACCTTCTCCCTGCTTCGTTCCGCCCACTGGTGCGGGATGTTACCGAGCGCATGCAGGTCCCGATGGACTTCCCGGCGGTGGTGATGGTGCTCTGTCTGGCGGGCGCCGTGAACCGCCGGGCAACGATACAGCCGAAGGCAAACGACACGAGCTGGGTAGTGGTCCCAAACCTGTGGGGTGGAATCATCGCGCCACCAGGATTTCTGAAGAGTCCTGTGATTCAGGCGGTCTGCCGCCCCCTGATTCAGATTCAGTCCGGCTGGCGTCGGGAGCACGAAAGTGCCCTCGCGGATTACTCACGGGCATTCGAAGAATGGGAGCTGAAGAAATCCGCCTGGAAGGAGCTATCCAAGGCGAAGTTTAAAAAAGGACACTCTGTATTAGATTCGCCGCCTGAAGCACCGCGCGAGCCGACCCTGCGGAGGCTCATCGTCAACGATGCGACTTTCGAGGCCATGCATCAGACCATGAACGAGAATCCGGCGGGGATTTTCGTTATCCGTGATGAACTAACCGGCTGGTGGAGT
>CAYVPZ010000693.1:0-2957 GCA_964453955.1 uncultured Solibacteraceae bacterium
GCCTGCGTATGCGCCCCGATCGCATCGTGGTGGGCGAGGTGCGCGGCGAGGAAGCGCTGGACATGCTGCAGGCCATGAACACCGGTCACGACGGCTCGCTGACGACGGTGCACGCCAACACCCCGAGGGACGCGATTTCCCGCCTCGAGGTGATGGTCTCCCTGGCCAATTCGAACATGCAACTAGTGTCCATTCGCCAGCAGATTGCCGCCGCCGTGCACGTGCTGGTGCAGGCCTCCCGTTTCAGCGACGGCTCGCGGCGGGTGGTCAACGTCACCGAAGTCACCGGGATGGAAGGGGAGGTGGTTACCCTGCAGGACATCTTCGTTTTCGAGAAGCGCGGGCTGAATGGGGACGGACACGTGGTGGGGCGCTTTGCCGCCACCGGCATACGCCCGAAATTCTACGAAAAGCTGCTGGCGGCCGGAATCCGCCTGCGCCCCGATCTGTTCGACGAGGTGGTGGAGGTCCAATGATTTTCCTGCTCGTCGTCGGAGCGGTCTGGGTGCTGGCGCTGGGGATCTGGTGGATTTCCTCTTCGGCCTTCCGCACCGCGGACGTGGACCGTCTGAAAGCCCGCCTGCTGGGCACTACCCGGGAACGAAAGAAAGCGGCGGCGAGCGGGCCCGCGCTCATCCACCCCGATCAGCCATTGCCATCGCTGGTGCTGCGGCTGATCGGCCGCTTCAACCTCGAAACGCGCCTGCGGGAGATGCTGGAACAGGCGGGAATGAAGATGACCGTGGCCCGCCTGCTGCACGCCACTCTGGCCGCGGGGCTGGTGGCATTCGCCGTAGCGTGGTTCATGCTCCCGCCGCGTTTTCGGAACTTCGCATGGCTGGCCGTGGTCGCGGGCGGGGCCCTTCCGATTCTGGTCGTCTCCAGGAAACGGGCCAGCCGGCTGAAACATTTTGAAGAGCAGTTTCCCGAAAGTCTGGAATTCGTGGCGCGCTCCATGCGCGCGGGCCACGCCTTCTCGGTATCCCTCGAGATGATTCACCGGGAATTCCAGGAGCCGCTGGCCGGAGAGTTCCGCCGGACCTTCGAGGAGCATAACCTGGGCCTTCCCCTCGATGTGGCCTTGCAGAAGCTGGCCAAACGGGTGCCTTCTCTGGACGTGCACTTCTTTGTGTCGGCGGTTCTGCTGCAGAAGCGGACCGGCGGCAACCTGGCGGAGATTCTGGACAAGCTGGCCTACGTGATCCGGGAACGCTTTAAGCTGCGCGGCAAGATCCGCGCCATCAGCGCGCACGGCAAGATGACCGGCACGGCGCTGACGTGCATTCCCATCGCCGTCGGCGTGATGATGTTCTACGTCAATCCCGACTACATCCGGTTCTTTTTTCTGGACGACGTGGGGAACATCATGCTGGGCGCGGCGGTCCTGCTGCAACTGATCGGTTACGCGGTGATCCGCAAGATCGTGAGTATCGAGGTCTGATATGCCGATTCTGGTTGCCTGCGCCATATTCGCGTTGATCGCCATTGGGGCGTCCTTTCTGGGGATGAAGATGTGGGTCCAGCCGAGAGAAGCCATGGACCGCGTCACCGGAGCGGTGGCCATCGACCACCACGAGCAGCCGGTGCACCCCAGCCTGGTGTTCCGGGACATGATCCGCAAGCTCGGCAACATGGTCCCGGTCTCGCCGAAGGACGTTACGGTGATGCAGCGCCGGCTCATTCGCGCCGGTTTTCGCCAGCCCAACGCGCTCAAGATTCTCTACGGAGCCAAATTGTCGCTGGGCGTGCTGCTTCCGCTGGTCGCCGCCCTGTTGATTCTGCCCGGTCAGGCCGATCCAAGTAACAAGATGCTGGCGGTGCTCACGGCCCTGGTGATCGGCTTCTTCGGTCCGAACCAATACGTAAAGATGGCCGGCCGGAAACGGCAGAAGCAGATTCACCGAGGCCTGGCCAATGCGCTGGATCTGCTGGTGGTCTGCGTGGAATCCGGGCTGGGTCTGGATCAGGCGATCGTGCAGGTGGCCAAGGAGCTCGAACACGCCCACGCGGAGATCTGCGAGGAGTTCTCGCTGGTGAATCTGGAGCTGAAAGCCGGCAAGCGCCGCGCCGAGGCGTTGCGCAACCTGGCCGAGCGCACCGGCGTGGACGATCTCAAGAAGCTGGTGGCGGTTCTGATTCAGGCGGACCGTTTTGGCACCGGGGTGGCGCAGAGCTTGCGCGCGCACTCCGACTATATGCGCGTGCAGGCGCGCCAGATCGCCGAGGAAAAAGCGGCCAAGCTGGGCGTCAAGCTGGTGTTTCCGATTTTCTTCTGCATCCTGCCGTCACTGTTCGTGGTCACGGTCGGGCCGGTGGTAATGCGCATCATCCGGGAGCTGATCCCCATGATGAACAACATGTGAGAAACGAGCTTTTTCAGAAAGGAGAAACACGATGGATCAATCCGTAATTCGCGTCGTGTGCGCGGTGCTGGCGATCGTCCTCCTCGGACTGATCGTACTCCGGCGCAAGAAAAGCGCTGAATAGCCGTATTCAGGCGCATGAGGAAGGATACCGCGGGGCGCGGAAGCCCAACCGCGCCTCGTCACGGCTCCGGCGGGTTGTTCGCCGTGGCCGGTTAGTCGCGCATCCATGACCCGCCGCCGACGTTCGGGCGAAGGGCGGCCGGGGCAGGAGCGCAGGCAATTCTTGTGGGGTGAACGTATGTGTTGGAGAACGTGTTTGCGGGTGCTGGTCGTCGCGACCGTGGCGGCTTTTGCGGCTACGGCCGGGACCTTCGGCACGGTGGTGCCTATCGGAGGTGAAGCGTCGGACCTGACGCTCGATGAGGTGCGCGGCGTGCTGTACATCGCCGACTTTACAGCCAATCGCATCGAGGTCATGTCGCTGGCGACTAATACGATCCAGAGTTCCATCAACGTCGCCGCACAGCCCAGTTCGATGGATATGTCGGCGGACGGCCACTACCTCGTGGTGACCCATTTCGGCAACTTCGC
>CAYVPZ010000694.1:0-2954 GCA_964453955.1 uncultured Solibacteraceae bacterium
TCGTGAGCCGTCCGTGTTTCTCGTGAGGTTCCCAAGTCGCTTCAGGCATGTCCTATCCTAACCGTTCTTCCTCTGACGTTCCACGGGTGAAATTGAATTGCCCTCTTCGCTCAGATTCCAGTCTCAGAAGGCCGGTCGATGCTCGTGTGTCTGTAGTTTGAGTCGATCGGCCGACGCAAACGCCAAGACGGCAGGCCTGGGACTCGACAGGTGCAAGGGTTTTCTTTGCCGGGGAGCGCGCG
This sequence comes from uncultured Solibacteraceae bacterium, assembly GCA_964453955.1. GTDB lineage: Bacteria > Acidobacteriota > Terriglobia > Bryobacterales > Bryobacteraceae > CAWACP01. The sequence goes on from CAYVPZ010000694.1 coordinate 243, forward strand.
TACGGATCTTCGGTCGGATTACGGGCCACTCGGAAACAGAGCGGAGGGTGCCGAAGTCGATTCCTGTCGATAACGGCCCATCGCCCCAGCAACCCGGCACGCATTCCAGATAAGGCCTTCCGGGATGTGTCCGGCTCCTCCGGTCGGGTCGGCGAAGCCCGGAAGCTGCCGTGTAGAAGCGCGCCGCACGTCCACCATCGCGTGTTGAACACGAGTTTCACCCCAAACAGCGCGGCCTGGCGCTTATGGGCCCCTGCTCGCACAGTGCGGTACAATCACCGATAACGGCATTCGAGGGGACTCCTGCCGGCCTCGTCTGGCCTTCGGTGGCCCGCGCCAGGCTCTTCGCCTAACCAGCCATGCCCATTGCTGAACTTTCCACTACTCGGTCGAGGGCCCGCGAGTTCCGGGAAAAACTGCGTAACCATGTCTTTGTCGCCGACGGCGCCATGGGCACGGTCCTCTATGCGAAGGGCATTTTCATCAACCGCAGCTACGACGAGCTGAACCTGTCGGCGCCCGCGGTGGTGAAGGAAGTCCACGAGGAATACGTGCGCGCGGGCGCGGAAATCATCGAGACCAACACGTTCGGCGCGAATCGCCTGCGGCTGGCCGCCTTCGGGCTCGCCGAGAAGCTGGCCGCCATCAATCAGGCGGGCGTGCGGCTGGCGCGCGAGGCCGCGCAGGGCGGGCCCTTCGTCGCCGGCGCCATGGGCCCGCTGGGCGTGCGCATCGAGCCGCTCGGCCCCACTTCCTTCGCCGAGGCGCGCGCCATCTTTCGCGAGCAGGCCGATGCGCTGGTGGAAGCGGGCGTGGATCTGCTCATTCTGGAAACGTTCTACGAGCTCAACGAGGTGCGCGAGGCGATCTATGCCGCGCGCGAGGCGGCCGGCCCGGAAATGGTGATCATCGCCCACGTCACCATCGACGATACCGGCAACCTGCGCGACGGCGCCGCCCCGGAAACGTTTACGCCAAAACTCGACGAGTGGCCGGCCGACGTCATCGGCCTCAACTGCTCCACCGGTCCGAAGGTGACCTTCGAGACCATCGAGCGGATGAGCCGCCTGACCAGCAAGCCGCTCAGCGCCATGCCCAACGCGGGCCTGCCGGTCTCGGTGGACGGCCGCAACATGTATCTGTGCTCGCCGGAGTACATGTCCCAGTACGCGCGGCGGTTCCTGTGGGCGGGCGTGCGCATCGTGGGCGGTTGCTGCGGAACCACCGCGGAGCACATCAAGGCCATCCGTTCCGAGGTCCGCTCGCTGCACCCCGCGCAGAGGAGCCTGGCGGTTACCGTGGAGGCGCCCGAGACGGCGGCGCAGGCCCTTCCGGCCGCGCCTCTGGCCGAAAAAAGCAAGCTGGGAGCAAAGCTCGCCGCCGGCGAGTTCGTCTCCTTTGTCGAGATCCTCCCCCCGCGGGGCGTGGATGCCAGCAAGGAGATTGCCGGCGCGAAGCTCTGCGCCGCCCACGGCATCGATTGCATCAACGTTCCCGACGGGCCGCGGGCCAGCGCCCGCATGAGCGCCCAGGTGACCTGCCAGCTTTTTCAGGAGCAGGCCGGCATCGAGGCCGTGCTGCACTTCTGCTGCCGCGACCGCAACATTCTGGGCATTCAGTCGGAGCTGCTGGGCGCGCATGCCGCGGGCGTTCGCAACCTCATCTGCATCACCGGCGACCCGCCGCGCATGGGCACCTACCCCGATGCCACGGCCGTCTTCGACGTGGACGCCATCGGCCTGACCAACATCGTCAACAACCTGAACCACGGGCTGGATATCGGCGGCAATCCCATGGGATCGCGGACCGCGCTGGCGCTGGGCGTGGGCGCCAACCCGGGCGCCGTCAACCTCGACCAGGAAATCCGCCGCTTCGAGTGGAAGGTGCAGGGCGGCGCCGAATACGCGGTCACCCAGCCGGTGTTCGATCTCGACCTGCTGGAAACCTTCCTGCGCCGCGTCGAGCACGTGCGCATTCCGGTGATTGCCGGCATCTGGCCGCTCACCAGCTTTCGCAACGCCGAGTTCATGGTGAACGAGCTGCGTGTGCCCGTGCCCGAGGAGTACATGGAGAGAATGCGCCGCGCCGAGGGCGCCGAGGCCGCCCGCCAGGAGGGCATCGCCATTGCCAAAGAGATGGTCCGGCGGGTCCGCCCCATGGTCCAGGGCGTGCAGCTCAGCGCGCCGTTTGGCCGCTACGCCATGGCCATTGAGGTTGCCGAAGCGATTGCCGTAAAGGCGGAGAACTGAATTGGCGACGGACCTCCTCGAAATCGACCAGCAGCAGCCCCAGCCGGAGGTCATCGAACGCGCCGGCCAGGCCATTCGCCGCGGCGAGGTGATCGCCATCCCCAGCGACGCCTTGTACACGCTGGTGGCCGACCCGTTCAATCTCCGCGCCGTCGGGCGGGTGTTCGAAGCCAAGGGCCGGGAGACCAACCGCTCGCTGCCGCTGCTCATCACCGGCACCCTGATGGCCGAGGAGCTGTCCCGCGATCTGACCGGGCGCTTCCACCTGCTGGCCCGCCATTTCTGGCCGGGCCCGCTGACCGTGATCGTGCCCGCTTCGGCCGGGGTGCCCCTGAAGGTCACCGGCAACACCGGGCGGCTGGCCATGCGCCATTCGCAGGGGAAGGTGGCCAACGCTCTGCTCGAATTTCTGGACCAGCCGCTCATCGCCACCAGCGCGAACATCTCCGGCAAGCCCACCTGC
>CAYVPZ010000695.1:0-2951 GCA_964453955.1 uncultured Solibacteraceae bacterium
ACTCTGCGCGCTTTCTCGGTATAGCGTTCAAACATATTCCCTGTCTTTCGATGCTGCGGTTCCGGTTGAAGTTGCTTCGGCGTGCCACGTGCCAATTCTGCCGCGTTCCAGTTCGAGGACCCGGTCGCATCGCGCCGCGAACGAGAGGTTATGGGTCACATAGATGGAGGTGAGCCGGTGGGTGCGATGCAGATCGGCCAGTAACGTCATGATCGTCTCGCCCGTTCGAAAATCGAGATTGCCGGTGGGTTCGTCGGCGAGCAGGACTTCAGGATCGGATACCAGAGCGCGGGCCAGCGCCACCCTCTGCTGTTCTCCCCCCGACAATTCACCGGCACGGTGTCCCGCCCGGTTCCGCAGGCCCACTTCATCCAGCCTCGCCAGCGCCCTGGCCGCCGCTTCGGCGCCCGGGACGCCTCGGATCATCAGCGGCATCATCACGTTCTCCTGGGCCGAAAACTCCGGCAGCAGGGAGTGATTCTGCCAAACGAACCCAATCGTCCGATTCCGGAACACCGCCAGTTCCGATTCGGGAATCGCGGTTATCTCTTTATGGTGAAAGTATATCGTTCCGCTGGAAGGCCTGTCCAGACCACCCAGCAGGTACAACAGGGTACTCTTTCCGGCACCCGATTCTCCCACCAGCGCCAGCCGCTCCCCCGCTTCCACTTGCAGGTTCAGATCCGAAAAAACGACAACTTCGCTCTCCCCGGATCTGTAGCGTTTGCCCAGGCCGATCGTCCGTATGGCCGGACCCGGGTCAGGTTCAGGGCTGGTCTCCACCTTTTCTACTTCTAAGCTAGCACGGAGGGCAAAGGGAAACCGCCGGGTCCGGGGTCGGATCGGGCCGCATCCGGGCAGTCGTGGCATTCGCCTGTCCGTCGCAGACATCGAGCTTGCCAGAAACATCGCGTCCAGGCGGGGGACCCGATACCAGACCGTGCTCAAAGAGGCGATAAATCATGGCCTGAGGCGGGAGGGCCTGTAGGCGTGGCGCTTTTTTCTTTTACTCCTCTGCCGCCTTTGCCGCTTCGGGCGCTGCCTTTACTCCCTTCGCTCTCCTTACTCGCGTCGCCGGCTTTACTGCCTCCACTGCCTCTACTGGCGGCACTGCCTCTCCCTTAACTCCCTCTACTCCCTTTACTCCCTCTATTCCCTTTACTCCCTCTATTCCCTTTACTCCCTCTAATCCCGGTATCGGTGCCCAGTCCTCCGGCACCTGGCCCTCCGGCAGAAGCAGCCCTTTTTCGAGGTGGCGGATGCGGGTGGCGAACCGGGCCGCGTGCGGATCGTGCGTCACCATCACGATGGTCTTGCCGAACTCCTTGTTCAGCCGCGAGAGCAGCGTCAGCACTTCCTGCGCCGAGGTGGCGTCCAGATTTCCGGTGGGCTCGTCGGCCAGAATGAAATCGGGATCGGTGACGATGGCCCGGGCGATGGCCACGCGCTGCTCCTGGCCGCCCGAGAGCTGCTTGGGCAGATGGCCCAGACGGTCGCCCAGACCCACCAGTTGCAGCGCCGTGGTGGCATGCTCGATGCGCGCCTTCTTTTTCAGATTGGTCAGCTTCAGCGGCAGCTCCACGTTCTCCAGCGCGTTGAGCACGGGAATCAGATTGAACGACTGGAAGACGAAGCCGATATGGATGTTGCGCCAGTGGGCGATCTGCCGGTCGTTGAGCGCGCGCAGATCCTGGCCGAGCACGCGGATCTCGCCGCCGGTGGGCCGGTCCATGGCCGCAATCAGGTGCAGCAGCGTGGACTTGCCGGAGCCCGACGGCCCCATGAGCGCGACAAAGTCGCCCTTGTAGATGTCGATATCCACGTTTTCAAGCGCGATGACGCGAAACTCGTCGCGGATGTATTCCTTGGTCAGTTGCCGTGTCTGGATGACTGGGTCGCTCATGGTCTTTACGCCTTCACTCGCACTTTCTGTCCGTCCTTCAGCTCGGCCGGAGGGTTCACCACGATATCCTCTCCGCCGATCAGTCCGTTCTCCACCACCACCCCCTGGGCGTTGGTCCCGCCCAGTTTCACCGGACGCCGCACCGCCTTCTCGTCGGTGATCACGAACACCGCGTTGTCGCGGACGGCGGAGGCCGGAATCACCACCATGGCCCGCGAGGGCGCGCCCTCGGCGGTCTTCGCGTCGCCGAGGAAAGCCACGGTGGCGTTCATTTCCGGGCGCAGATAGGAGTCCGGGTGCAGCACCTGCACTTTCACCTGCACGGTGGCCTTCTGCCGATTGGCCTCGGGCGAGATTTGAAAGATCTGGCCGTCGTAGCGGCGGTCGGGATAAGCGTCGGTGGTCACGATGCCGCGCGTCCGGGGGCCGAGCTTCGCAAAATCGTTCTGGTTGATATCCAGCTCCACCTGCAGATCGTTCAAATCGGCCAGCGAAACCACGTATCCCTTGGCGCCCTTGTCCCCGACGAACCCAGTGGTGACGAACTCGCCCTTCTCCACGTTGCGATCGAGAATGGTTCCAGTTACCGGCGATGTGATCACCGTGTCGTCGAGCTGCGTTTTGGCGTAGTCGAGGGTGCCCTGCGCCTGCTTCACCTGCGCGCGCGCCGCGTCGATTTCCTCGCGCCGCGGGCCGATCTTCGCCAGATCGTACGTGCGCTGCAGCGAGTTTACGCGAGCCGCGGCGTCGTCGTACTTCGCCTGGGCATCATCGAGCTGCTGTTTGGGGAACACCCCCTGCCTGACCAGCTCCTGGGTGCGCTTTAGCGTCAGCTTCGCGTCCTCCAGGTTGGCCTGGGCCTGTTCGACGTCGGCAGTCGCCTTGGCGATTTCCTCCGGGCGCGATCCGTTTTCCAGTTCGGCCAGGTGCGCCTGCAGATTGTCCAGCGCGCCCTGCGCCTCCAGCACGCGCGCGCGATACTCGTCGTCCTCCAGGCGGACCAGCACCTGCCCCTGGGTCACGCGATCGCCTTTGTCCACGCCGATCC
>CAYVPZ010000696.1:0-2945 GCA_964453955.1 uncultured Solibacteraceae bacterium
CAGGCATCGGCGCCAACACCTTCCAGTATCGGTCCGGGCGGCAGCACCACATTCAGTCTCTCGGACGCGCTGAACATCTTCGCCTTTCGGCCCGATCTGAATCTGGGCGCGGTCATCAGCGCGCTGCAGGCCAAAGGCGTCCTGCAAATCCTCGCCGAGCCCAACCTGGTCACCACCAACGGGAAGGAAGCCAGCTTCCTGTCCGGCGGCGAATTCCCGGTGCCGGTGATTCAGGGCGGCGCAAACTCCGGGGCGGTGACGGTGCAGTTTCGCGAGTATGGCGTGCGCCTCAGCTTCACGCCCGAGATAACCGGCAATAACACCATTCGCATGCACGTGAAGCCGGAAGTGTCCAGCATCGATACGGCGAACTCGGTCACCATCAGCGGCTTTTCCATCCCCGCTCTGTCCACGCGCCGCATCGAGACCAATATCGAGCTCGGTCCGCAGCAGAGCTTTGTCATCGCCGGGCTGATCGACGACCAGGTGAACGACCAGTTCTCGCGCATTCCGGGGCTGGCCAGTCTGCCGGTTCTGGGGCCGCTGTTCAAGAGCCGCATCCTGACCAAGGCAAGCTCCGAGTTGATCGTGCTGGTCACTCCGGAAATCACCACGCCGATACAGCCGGGGCAACCCCTTCCCCTGCCCATGATGCCGGAGCGGTTTTTGGGACCGTCGGCGCCGCAAAAGGTGGAGCCGATGCACGGCTCCAACTCCGGGAAGAGTTCCAGCCCGGATTCCAACAAAGCAGTCGCCGCGAGCGGCGGGAACTGACCGGCTGGCGGTATGGAGCGGGATATGCATGGCAGACCGCAGGAACTGGTTGCGTTGCTGATTGCGCCGGACCGGGAGCTGGCGAGTCAGTTTAGCGCGACGCTGCCACGCACGCGCGCATTTCAGATCATGGCCGACCTGAAATCGTGGCCCACCCGGCAGGCTCTGGAGATTCGACTTCGCCAGCTGCGGCCCGAAGTGGTTCTCCTCGACGTGGCTTCCGATCTGGATGCGGCCTGCGAAGTAATCCGCTGGGTTGTCGCCTTCTCCGACTCGGTGCAGATTGTCGGACTGCATCACAGCAACGAATCGGAAGCGATTCTGCGGTCGTTACGAACGGGCGCCAGCGAGTTCCTGCACGCCCCCTTCGATCCCGCCAGTCAGGAAGAGGCGATTGCCCGGTTGCGCCGGTTGCGGCAGCCGGACACGTCGGAACCCGCAATGGCCGGGAACGTCCTCGTGTTCTCGAGCGCGAAGCCGGGCTCGGGCGCCTCGACGCTGGCGACACAGACCGCCTTCGCCCTGATGCAGAGCACCGGGAAACGAGTCCTTCTGGCGGATTTTGATGTGATGGGCGGCACCATCGGCTTCTACCTGAAGCTCACCCACACCAGATCGTTGCTGGACGCGCTGGCCGTGGCCGACCGCATGGAGCCGGCCCTGTGGGGCGGTCTGGTGGTCAACTCCGGAGGGATCGACATATTGCCCGCGCCGGAGACGCCGGGGGCCGACCTGATCGAACCGGACCGCCTGCACACGGTGATCGAATTCGCCCGGCTCACCTATGACTGGGTGGTGATCGATCTGCCGGTGGTATTCCAGAGAATCAGCCTGATGGCCGTCTCCGAGGCGGATCAGGCGTTTCTGATCACGACTTCCGAGCTTCCCAGCCTGCATCTGGCCCGCAAAGCGGTGGCCATGCTGCAGCAGCTCGGGTTTCCGAAGGAGCGGTTTCAGATCGCGGTGAACCGCATGGACAGGAGAAGCGGCGTGACCGTGGCGGACATGGAGAAACTGTTCAACTGTCATATCCATTCGAAGTTCCCCAACGACGTCCTGGCTCTGCATCGCGCGGTCACCCTGGCCGAGCCTTTGGGGACCGAGTGCGAGCTGGGGCGGGCCGTGGAGGCTTTGGCCGGGCGGCTGGCGGCGGTGCCGGCCGAGCGATCGAAAACGGAAGCGGCGGAGTCGAGGACGGCTCTTTCACTCAGATAACGGGCATTCATCATGTATCCATCGGTCGAGTCCAAATCGTCGCAGCAGATCACCTGGGAGCAGCGCCTGTTGCGCAACTCCGGGAAGCAGAAGACCGGGCTGAAGCCGGAGTTCCAGGAGCTGAAATTCACGCTCCACCGCAAGCTGGTGGACAAAATCAACCTGGAGGCTCTGGCCACCATCGACAACCAGAGGGTCCGGTCGGAGATCCGCCAGGCGCTGTTGTCGCTCATCGATGGCGAACCCACGCTGCTCAGCTCGATGGAGAAGCAGCAGATCAGCGATGAGGTGCTCGACGAGGTTTTCGGTCTGGGGCCGCTCGAACCGCTGCTGCAGGATCCCACCATCAGCGACATCCTGGTGAACACGCACCGGCAGGTCTATGTGGAGCGCAGGGGAGTTCTCGAGCTCACCAACGTTTCCTTCCGCGACGACGCGCACCTGTTGCGGATTATCGACAAGATCGTGTCGCAGGTGGGCCGCCGGGTGGACGAGTCGACGCCCATGGTCGACGCCCGCCTGCTCGACGGCTCGCGCGTGAACGCGATCATCAAGCCTCTGGCCGTGGACGGGCCGCTGCTCTCCATCCGCCGTTTCAGCACCGACAAGCTCATGCCGCCCGATCTGGTGGAGCGCCGGGCCACCACGCCGGGCATGATGGAACTGCTCGAGGCGGCGGTCAAAGCCAAGCTGAACATCATCATCGCCGGCGGCACGGGCGCCGGGAAAACCACGCTGCTCAACGCCCTGTCCGCGTTCATCTCTCCGCGCGAGCGGATTGTCACCATCGAGGACGCCGCCGAACTGCAACTCAAGCAGCCGCACGTGGTGCGCCTGGAAACCCGCCCCCCGAATCTGGAGGGCCATGGCGCGGTGCGGCAGCGCGAACTGCTGGTCAACAGCCTGCGTATGCGCCCCGATCGCATCGTGGTGGGCGAGGTGCGCGGCGAGGAAGC
>CAYVPZ010000697.1:0-2944 GCA_964453955.1 uncultured Solibacteraceae bacterium
CATCTGGGCGGCCGGACCGTGGCCGAGGTGTTTCCCGGCTACAACCAGCCCCGGTTCCGCGGCCTGCTTTAGAATCGGACAATGACTCGCCGCTGCTGGTGGGCCCGCAAGGAACCCGAGATCGGCTATCACGACACCGAATGGGGCGTTCCCGTCCACGACGACCGGCAATTATTCGAGCTGCTGATTCTGGAAGGAGCGCAGGCGGGCCTGAGCTGGTCCACCATTCTGCGCAAACGCGAGAATTACCGCAAGGCGTTCGACCATTTCGACCCGGAACTGGTGGTGCGCTACGGGCTGGAGAAGACGGCGGAGCTGCTGGCGAACGAAGGCATCGTGCGAAACCGCCTCAAGGTTTCGAGTGCGGTCGGCAACGCGCAGGCATTCCTCAAGGTGCGCGCCGAGTTCGGAACCTTCGATGCCTTCGTCTGGCCGTTCGTCAAGGGTAAGCCTAAGCAGAATCGCTGGCTTGCGTCCGCCGATGTCCCCGCGCGCACGGCCGATTCCGACGCCCTGAGCCGCGAGCTGAAACGGCGCGGGTTCCGCTTCGTGGGAAGCACCATCTGTTACGCCTTCATGCAGGCCGTGGGCATGGTCAACGACCACACCACGGACTGCTTCCGCCACGCGCAATTGAGGCACAATGGTCCTCATGACGCAACCCGAAGCGCTCGCCTGGGCGAACGAATGGATCGCGAACTGGAACCGCAAGGACGCGGACGCCGTGCTCACACATTTCACCGATGATTGTGAGTTCACGTCGCCGCGCGCGGTGGCTATCATGGGCAAGGCCCGCGTGTCCGGCAAGAACGAACTCACCGAATACTGGACCAGCGGCCTGCGCGCCGTTCATTCCCTCCATTTCGAACTCGACAACGTGATTGCCGGCGGCAGCCACCTCGCCATCGTTTATATTTCGGAGGTTAACGGCACTCGCATGCGGGCGGTGGAGCTGTTCGTCTTTGACGAAGCCGGCCGGGTCCGCAGCGGCGAAGCGATGCACGGGGCGATGCTATCCTAATCCAACCAGGCATCTCGATGCGAATCGCTCTCGCTCTCCTGTTTCTGCCTTATCTTTGTGCCGCCGATACGGCGTGGACGACGGTGCGCGGAACCGCCGCGCCCGACCCGGCCGTGCGCCATGGCGATGCCGTCTCGGTGCGTCTGGACGGCAACGGGTCGGGCGACGTCTGCGTGCGCTCGGCTCCGGTTTCGCTGACCATCGGCAAACACTACGAACTGAACGGCTGGGTGCGCACCGACTCGGCGCGTGTGCGCGACCTCGGCCGTTCTCCCATCGCCGCCGGCGCCACCCTCGCCATGGCCTCCATGCCCTTCGACGTGCACTCGGAATCGGTGGGAGGCAGCACGGACTGGACCAATCTCCGCCTTCGCTTCGTCGCCACGCGCGCGCACGACGCCATTCAGCTCACCGCGGGCGGCGGCGGCGCGTTCAGCGGCAAGGCCTGGTTCGCCGGCGTGGGCGTCGAAGAAGTTTCCGCCGAGGGCGAGTGGCCGGCCAGCGCCGCGGTGCAAACATTCGGGCCCGCCTACCGCTATCCCATCGGCGGCTGGATCTATCTGCACATCGAGGGCGCGCCCTATGATCGCGGCTATCAGCACGGCCATCTGCTCTCGCGCGAGATCGTCGAATACATGGACCGCTCGGCCGCGCTGCTCGATTCGAAATCGAAAGAGCATGCCTGGGAGACCGGCCGGACCATGGCGAAGGCGCTGTTCCTGCGCGGCTTCGACCGGGAGTTCCTCGAGGAGATGCGCGGCATCGCCGACGGCGCCGCCGATGCCGGGGCGAAGTGGAATGGCCGCCGGGTAGACCTCATCGACATAGTGGCCGCGAACACGGTGACGGAACTCGACCTCATCAACGAGGCGATGACGGTGACGCCCGACGGGCTCGAAGGCCTCCATCTGAAGCCGCCGTCGTACGCCCCAGCCGACCACTGCAGCGCATTCGCAGCCACCGGCCCGGCCACGCGCGACGGCCGCATGGTAATTGGGCACCTGCTGATGTGGCCGCTCACGCTGGCCGAGCAGACCAATATCATGCTGGACGTGAAGCCCGCCGCCGGCCATCGCGTGCTGATGCAGAGTTTCCCGGGCGGCATTCAGAGCGGCACGGACTGGTACCAGAACGACGCCGGCGTGGTCCTTGCCGAAACCACCATCCGCCAGAGCCCCTACAACATCAATGGGACGCCCATCGCCTACCGCGCGCGCAAGGCGATTCAATACGGCGACGACATCGACAAGGTGGTGCAATACCTCGGCGAGCAGAACGACGGCCTCTACACGAACGAGTGGCTGATCGGCGACGCGAAAACGAACGAGATTGCCATGTACGAGCTGGGCACCTATCGCACCAAGCTCTGGCGCAGCTCGCGCCACGAGTGGTTCGGCGGCACGGAGGGCTTCTACTGGGGTGACAACAATGCCAAGGATCTGAACGTCCGCCTCGAATACGCGCCCGACCCCGCCGGCGCCCCCGAGGATTTGCCCTACGTCCCGGAGACGCGCGATCTGGCGTGGCAGCGGCTGTATCGCGAGAACAAGGGCCGCATCGACGAGCAGTTCGCATTCACGGCCCTGCGCACGGCGCCGCTGGTAACAGCAATATCGGTGGACGCAAAAGTGGCGACGGCGGACATGGCCTCGCACCTGATGGCGTGCGCCGACTTCGGCCAGCCGAACCAGCGCGAGGCGCCATCGACGACATGCAAATTCGGCGACCCGTCCGCCGGCTGCAAGCTGCTGGTGTGGCAAACCATGCGCGGCAAGGCGGAGATCGGAGGCCAGGCATGGGAGGTCGCCGATACGCCGGGCATGTACTCGCTGCTGCCGAATTCCGAGGAAGAGCGCGTCGGGCGAACAGTCCTGTTCGAGGAGAAGCCGCACGTCGTGCTGCAGGTGGTGGACGCGAAGAACC
>CAYVPZ010000698.1:0-2942 GCA_964453955.1 uncultured Solibacteraceae bacterium
TGGCCGGTCATTTCAAAGCACAGGAGAGCGTTGCCATACTGAAATCCTTGTGTCCACTGCGTCCAACTACGCGCCGTGTACCGGCCGTCTGCCGTAATGACGGGGGGGCCGTCTGAAACCTTCCAGCGACGATCGAGCCGCAGAGTTTTCTCAGACGCAAGCTCAAGCGCGCGGTTGACCTTCGGCATGAGTGCTCGCGGGGTTAAGTCGCTGATGGTTTCCACAGATGTGCTCACGGATGCAGCTAAACAAACCTTTCAAAGCGGTCGATGACCTGAGTCAAAACGCCGTCAGGATCGGAATCCCAAAGCGCGCGATTGAAAATCTCGACTTCGATGGGTCCTTCGTAGCCAGCCTGGTCCACCAAGAGGCGCAGCTTGCGATTATCGATCGCGCCGTCGCCCATAAGCCCGCGGCCCATCAGCATATCGGGCAGCGGGACCAGCCAATCTGATACGTGGAAGCCGTAGATCCTTCCGGCGGAGCGAGAGATCAACTCCGCAATCTGCGGGTCCCACCATATGTGAAAGGTGTCGAGAATAACCCCGACCTCGTAGGCCGGGTAAGCTGTCGCGAGGTCCAGCGCCTGGCCGATCGTGACCAGCACCGAACGTTCCGCAGCATACATGGGATGAAGCGGCTCCAGGCCGATGCGAACGTCGTGCTGCCGGGCATAAGGAACCAGCGCGGCAATGCCGTCCGCAACCATCTTGCGGGCTTCTTCCAGACCCACCGCGCCGGAGCCGCCCACGACTATCACCAGCGAATCGGCCTTGAGCGTCGCGGCCTCATCCACGGCGCGGTAGTTATCCTCAATATTTCTTCTTCGTTCCGGTTCGGTCGGTGCGGGGAACATTCCTCCGCGGCAGACACTGGAAACATGCAACTGAGCGTCCTTGACCAACCGAACGCATGAGGCAAGGCCTGCATCCTTGATCTTATGCCGCCAAAGGGCGATGGACGGTATGCCGTGCCGCACGCAGCCTTCCACCGCCTCGCCGACGCTCCACCGGTCGGTGGTGATCTGATTAAGCGATAGCCTTGATTTTGCTGCCATGCGATCCCGCTCCCACCGAGATCGAGCTTGATCATGCCGGGTCCGAAGAGCCCGTGGAGATTTCCGGCACGTCGAGCCAGCGGCGCTCCTGCCATGATTTTAGCGCCAGTTCCGCCAACTGCACGCCGCGAGCGCCGTCGAGGAAGGTATGGGGGAACGGCGCATCCACTGCGACGTGACGAAGAAACATCTCCCACTGCACCTTGAAGGCGTTTTCGAATTCGGCGTTATCGGGAACGACCGCCCATTGATCCCGAAACTGAAATGGATTGGGCAGGTCGGGGTTCCATGTGGGCCGCGGGGTATTGACGCGATGCTGGACCTTGCAGTCGCGCAGTCCGGCGACGGCACTCCCTACGGTGCCGTCCACCTGGAGACTGAGAAGCTCGTCGCGATAGACGCGGGTGGCCCAGGAGGAGTTGATCTGCACAAAGATCCCGCCCTTTAATTCGAACATGCCGTATGCGGCGTCGTCAGCGGTGCATGGGTAGGGCTTGCCGGCCTCATCGAAGCGCCGTGGAATGTGGGTCGCGCCCGTGCATGAAACGGCCTGGACTGTGCCGAAGGTGTGATCAAGAACGTACCGCCAGTGACAGAACATATCCAGAATGATTCCGCCGTCGTCTTCCTTCCGGTAATTCCACGATGGACGCTGCGCAGGCTGTGAGTCACCTTCAAAAACCCAGTAGCCGAACTCACCGCGCACCGACAGGATACGCCCGAAGAAACCCGAGTCGACCAGACGCCGCAGCTTGCGGATGCCGGGCAGGAAGAGCTTGTCCTGGATGACCCCCTGCTTCAACCCCGCTTTCTCCGCTGCCCGGGCAAGGTTCAGGGAACTTTGCAGCGTGGTCGAGAGCGGCTTTTCGCAGTAAATGTGCTTCCCCGCAGCGATCGCTGCCAACACATTCCGTTCTCGCATCCCCGTGGTGCCCGCGTCGAAATAGATGGTGTCGTCACGATTATCCAGACTGCGTGCCAGATCGGTGCTCCAGCGAGTGACGCCATGCGCGTCAGCAATGGCTTTTAACTTCCATTCGTTTCTACCCACAAGAACGGGGTCAGGCATCAGGACACTGCCATCTCCCAGAACAATGCCGCCTTGTTTACGGATGGTCAAGATGGATCGGATGAGATGTTGATTGAGTCCCATGCGCCCGGTGACGCCGTTCATGATGATTCCAACCCTGCGCTCGCGCATTCTCGCTCCTCAACGGTCGATAGGAATGATGGCGGAATCGTACCACACCGGTTGCGCCGGGCTCATAAATTGGAATTGTGGGTTATATCCAATCGATCGCCAGCCGGTGCAATGGCGAATGAAATAAACGGGAAAACATATTATCTGATAGGTGAAGCGTGGCGCAATCACGTTCCGCCGATGGGAGGCCGCCGTCACTCGATTGGACGGCAGATTCCTCTCCATCGGGGAGGGCGATACTACGTGTCGGTCCGATGGTCAACCGATTTTCTGCTTATGCCCAGAAGACTTCCGGGCGGTCCGTGGGGCCATCTGGGCACCGTGGAAGGCGATGTCTTCCCCGGGAATGTGATCTACGCCGAGCGGGGGGGAATCGAGTCGGCTGTGAACAACGGGAAGGTTCCGTTTCACGAGATCGTGGTGGAGTTGAAGGACTGATTCTGAGTCGCTGACCGGCCTCGGCACAGCCGGGCCAACAACGCGTCAATTCGACCCCCGGCAACGGACCCGCCGCGTCCGGTTGCGAAACGGTGGCTATCGGGTTGAAGGTGCACGTGAACCGTCCCGAACGCTTGACTTAGCGGCGGGTTGCGCCCAATGTCTCGAACTGCGGCTGTCAATGAGGGCTGTCCGCAAGGTCGAACGGTCCTGGACGTTAGCTGAGGCAATGGTGCGAAGGAGACG
>CAYVPZ010000699.1:0-2940 GCA_964453955.1 uncultured Solibacteraceae bacterium
AAGCGCTGTTCGCCGCGGGCATTCATCCGAAAGCCGATGCGGCCCGGCTCAGCCGCCCCCGCGCTCGCCGGTTGCACGCCGCCATGGTCGAGGTGCTGCGCGCCGCCATCGCCAACAAGGGCTCGTCCATTTCCGACTACGTGTACGACGAGGGCCGCGGGGGCAGCCACCAGCAGCACCTGCTCGCATACGGCCGCACGGGCGAGCCGTGCGAGCGATGCGGCGCGCCGATCCGGCGAATCGTGCTGGGCGGGCGCGGCACGCACTACTGTCCGAAGTGCCAGCGGGTGTAACCTCAGACTTCGATGCGCACGCGCTTCAGGTGCGAGGTCTCGCCCGAAACGATGCGGACGCGGCTTTTCGGGACGCCGAAGTGGGCCGCCAGGAAGGCGCACAGCTCGCGGTTGGCCTTGCCTTTTTCCGGCGCGGCGGCCACCTTCACTTTCCAGGTGCCGTCGGGAAGTTTGCCCACCAGTTCGGTGCGCGAACTCTTCGGTGTGACCTTGACCGTGATATCCACTTACACCAACTCGGCGATGGTCTCCAGCAGCACGCGCGTGCGGCAGGGCTTGCGGAGCACGCGCGCCACAGGCAGGCCATCCACACGCGCGCCGGTGAGCACGATGATGGGCGCGCGCGATCCGATGGACGCGATCAGGCCCGGATAATCCGGGACAAGGTCCATGACGACGAGGTCCGCGATGGGATGCGCCAGTGCGGTGACGACGTCGGGGGCCGCGAGCACCGTATATCCTTCCCGCTCCAGCACCATGGTTCGAATGGCCAGCTGATCGGGATCGTCGTCCACCAGCAGCAGCGTGGGCATCACGCGAAGGTAATGGCGGCGATCACCAGCCTGGGCATCTGGTTGTTCCAACTCGCGGGGATGGTGTCGAAAGCCAGCCGGAAAGCTCTCGTCGCCCCTGGCTGCAGGGCGCCTTTAACGATGGGCACACGCTCGCGCAGCACCACCTGGCCGTACGCGTCGTAGAAGACGCAGACGATCTCCACCGAGCGCAGCACGCGGTTTCCCTGGTTCTGGATGTTGCCCTCGATCTCGGTGACCGTCTGCTTCAGGTAGGTTTCGGTGGACTTCATCTCGACACCGGAGAGGTCGAGGTAGCGGGTGTACTCTTTGGCTTCGGGCGTGAGCGGGGTAACGCTCGGCTGCGGGGGCGCGCAGGCGGCGAGGGCCAGCACCAGCACGACAGGCAAGGCGGATTTATTGCCCACTGACGGTCATCTCCTCGATCACCAGCGTTGGCGAGGCGGTGGAGCCGCGAAACCGGAGGTCGTTCGCGACGGCCTGAATGCCTGACAGCATCCGGGCCAGATTGGAGGCGATGGTGATCTCAGAGACAGGATATGCCAGGTCGCCGTTCTCGATCCAGAGGCCGGCGGCGCCGCGCGAGTAGTCGCCGTTGACCACGTTGACGCCCTGGCCGATCAGCTCGGTGACGTAGAGGCCCTGGCGGATGCCGCGAAGCAGATCGGACGGCGGGGCGGAGCCCGCTTCGAGGAAGAAATTGCCGCGGCCCACGCCCGCGTTGCCGGTGAGGCCGCGAGCGGCGTTGCCGGTGGTTTTCAGGCCCAGTTTGCGGGCGGTGTAGGAGTTCAGCAGCCAGCTTTTCAGCACTCCGCATTCCACCACCACGGTGCGGCGCGAGGGGACCCCTTCGTCGTCGAACGGCGAGGTGCCGAACAGACCGGGGATGGTTCCGTCGTCGACGATGGTGACGTGTTCGGGGGCGATGCGCTGGCCGAGCTTATCGGCCAGGAACGAAGCGTGCCGCCAGACGGAATCGCCGCTGACGGCCTCGAAGACGTGGCCCAGCAGGCTGCGGGCGACCTCCGGATCGAAGACCACGGGGACTTTCGTGGTGGCCACCTTGCGCGCGCCGAGGCGGCGCAGGGCTCGCCGGGCGGCACGGCGGCCCACTTCGACGGCGGGATCGAGAGCCGTGGCCGAGCGCGCCATGGTGTACCAGTAATCGCGCTCCAGCTTGCCGTTTTCGCGGGCCACCGGCGTGACGCTGAGGGAGCAACTGGAGGACTGGTAAGCGCCGCAGAAGCCCAGGGAGTTGGCGCGCGAGCCGGTCCAGGAATCGAAGGAGGCGCCTTCGGAGTTGACAATGCGCGGGTCGGCGTCGAGCGCGGCCTCTTCGCCGTCGAGAGCCTGGCGAATCTTCCAGGCGCTTTCGAGGCCGGCCACGTCATCCGAGTAGAGCGCGAGGTCGCCGGGGAGCGCGCCCAGTTCGGCGGCGTCGGGCATTCCGGCGGAGGGGTCCTCCGTGCTGATGGCCGCGATCTCCAGCGCCGATGCGACCAGTTGGCGCAGGCCTTCGCCGGACAGATCGGACGTGTAGGACGAGCCGGTGCGCTTGCCCACCAGCACGCGCAGGCCGGCGGCCCGCGAGCCCGCCTCCTTCAGCGTTTCGAGCGAACGCATGCGCACCTGCGCGGTGAATTCGTCGCCTTCCGAGACGGTGCATTCGGCGTCGGTGGCTCCGCGCTGCAGGGCCAGGCGGACGGTGCGGAGGGCGATTTCGGGGTCCACCATCAGGCGGTCCCGCCGACGGTCATGCGGTCGATGCGGATGGTGGGGATGCCCACGCCCACGGGCACGCTCTGGCCTTCCTTGCCGCACATGCCAACGCCTTCGTCCAGCTTCAGGTCGTGACCCACCATGCTCACGTACTTGAGCGCCTCCGGGCCGTTGCCGATGAGCGTTGCGCCGCGCACGGGGCGGGTGATGCGGCCGTCCTCGATGAGGTAACTCTCCGAAGCCGCGAACACGAAATTGCCGCTGGTGATGTCCACCTGTCCGCCGCCGAAGTTGGCGCAGTAGAGGCCGCGGGGGACGGAGCGGACGATGTCGGCGGGGTCGCTGTGGCCCGCCAGCATGAAGGTATTGGTCATGCGGGGCATGGGGATGTTCTG
>CAYVPZ010000700.1:0-2936 GCA_964453955.1 uncultured Solibacteraceae bacterium
GCGGTGCGGCAGAAGGCGGGGCGGATCATCGCCGCCGGCATGACGAAGGAGGTCGTCTTTGAGCCCGTGGAAGGACCGATCAACGACCGCATCGACCACGCCTACCGGGAGAAGTACCGTGGCAGCCCGTACCTGAAACCGATGATCGGCGCACGCGCCCGCTCGGCCACGGTCCGGATCATGCCGCGCGCGACCAGTTTAGGAGAATAGAGCATATGGAAATCAGGAGAGTGGGCACACAGCCTTCCGCAAAAGGGCCTGCGGAGTGGTTCACGGGCGCCGTGCGAATCGATCCGCTGTTTCAGGCGTCTGATCCGGCACGGGTGCAGGGCGCCAGCGTGACATTCGAGCCGGGCGCTCGCACGGCGTGGCATACGCACCCCCTGGGTCAAACCCTTGTGGTCACCGCGGGCTGCGGCTGGGCGCAGCGCGAAGGAGGTCCGGTGGAGGAGATCCGGCCAGGCGATGTCGTCTGGTTCTCGCCGGGCGAGAAGCACTGGCACGGCGCCACCCCGATAACGGCAATGACGCACATCGCCATTCAGGAAAAGCTCGACGGCAAGGTGGTCGACTGGATGGAGCAAGTCAGCGACCAGCAATACCGGAAGGGATAACGCAGGCGTCAGCGTTTGCGCGGCCACTTTCGGCGTCGGCGCCCTCAGGTTTTCGACCGATTGGCGGACTTGCGGCGATCCCGGATAGTAAAGATAGGGCGGCGCAATGGCAGACGAGCGGCCGGGCGGGAAGGCGTTGTTGATCGGCGGGATGGTCCTTCTGGGCCTTCTGTTTTTCTACCGCAATTCCGGCATCGGCGGGCAGGCGCCGGACTTCACACTTCCGGAGACCTATGGCGGCGACGTAAGCCTGGCCTCGTACCGGGGGCACCGGGTGCTGCTGGTGTTCTGGACGACATCATGCGGAATATGCCGCCGCGAGCTGCCCATTCTGAGCAACATGGCGCCGGAACTCATGAAGGAAGGCGTTTCCGTGGTGGCCATTCACCTGGGTCAGGATGATGTCCGCGGCTACCTGCGATCGAATGGCGTCGATTTGGTGTCGCTGGTGGATGCCGACGGGACGGTGGGCCGGGCTTATCATGTGAGCGCCGTGCCGAGGCTGGTTCTTGTCGGGGAGGACGGCAAGGTGGAGAGATCGGGCACCGGGATGACGGACGAGGGCACGCTGCGGGAATGGTGCGGCGCCGGGGCCTGAGCGCGGGTTGCCGCGAGGTCATCCGGTGCTTACAATGTAAGCACGAGGTGTTAGCTGGCGATGAAGGTCGAACTCGTGCGCATTGGCAACTCGCGGGGCATCCGAATACCGAAGCCTGTTCTTGAGCGGTGCGGATTTGGGGACACTGTCGAGTTGAGCGTTGAGAAACATCGCCTTGTGATTGTTCCGGAACACCGGTCTCGCCAGGGCTGGGAAGAGGCTTTTCGCGCCGCCGGCTCGTTCACTCAGGATGAGCTGCTGCTGGACGCCCTGCCGGCGAACGAGTTCGATCACAAGGACTGGAAGTGGTAGACGAGCCTCGTCGCCTGAATGAGGTGTGGCTGGTGTCTTTGGATCCGGTTCAGGGGCACCTGCGGACAGTCATAATTGCTCCCATGACTACGGTGGAACGGCCCTGGCCGACGCGAGTTGCCGTCACATTCCAGGGTAAACGCGGACAGGTGGCGATTGACCAGCTCCGGGCCGTGGACCGGCAGCGGCTGGTACGGAAACTGGGCAGGGTGTCGTCGAGGGCGTCCGAAGGCGTCTCTGGCGTGCTGGTGGAGATGTTTGCGCGTCAGCGCCCGGCACGCGGCTAATCGGGGGCGGACTTAGAAGCCCGTTGAAGGTAAGTCCTCAGCCTGCGGTCGCCGGGTGCAACTGTGAGCCGGCCTCCTGACCGGCTGGACCCGCTGAAAACCGGTCTGCAGGCGAAAACGCCTGCTCCCACAGCAGCAGCGAACGATATCATCGGCCAACTGGAGCGGGATGGGTACGAGCCACACGACTCATTTCCGGTGATCTTGAGAACACTGCCGTCCCCGCCCGGCGGCCAGGTCCAAAACGGTGACGGCACCGTGGAGTCTCGGCACGAGGGGAGGTGAAATCAAACGTGGCACGATGCGCAGAACCCAAAAGAGAACTACACACGCCAGCAGCACGCCGAGAGCCAGCGCTGCCGCAAAGCCTTCTAACGGGCCGAAAGCCGCGATCAGGAAACGGGGGAGATGCAACGCCCACGGTAGACCGTACCCAATCACTATGCTCACGATCAGTAACAGGCGACCGTAGCCTTCTGAAACGAACAGCGGGGACAGGCAACGACTGCAGATGAAACCGGGTTGGAACACTCGCTTGTCGAACGCCATCTGCAGACCGCATTGAGGGCATGTCATATCGACTCCCTTGAAGCCCAAGGCCGCAGGTGCGGAGGAGAATTCAGGGACGTTCGGCAATCTCGCCCACCACCGCCGCGGCGTGCTGGCGCTGCCAGCGCTGCCGGGCCTGGTATTCCTGCCAGAGGGTGCTGAAACCGGCCCACCAGTAGCCGCCCACAAACAGCAACAGGAACGGAATGGCGGGGAAGTTGATGGTGTCGATGGCGAACGCCACCATGTACACGAACCAGCACCCGGCGGCGAGCTCGGCGTAGGGCAGCCAGCCGCTGCGGCTGCGGTATTTCTTCGGCCCCTGCAGTTTCACCTTCTGCTCGCCGATGGCGTACTTCGGCGTGCGCGCGAAACTGGTTTTGATTCCCAGCAGGGCCTCGATCACCGCCTTCGAGTTGCTCAGCGTGAGCGCGACGCCGGCCCCCATCAGCGCGGGCAGCAGCAGCGCGGCACGCTTCCAGTCGCGCGGGAACAGAACCCTGTGGGCCATCAGGTAGAAAGCCATGATGGACCAGAACGACGCGACAATCAGCGGCAGATCGATGGTCACCATCT
>CAYVPZ010000701.1:0-2934 GCA_964453955.1 uncultured Solibacteraceae bacterium
GTGGCTGGCCAACGACAATCTGCCGTCGGACAAACCCAATGGCCATACCAGCACGCGCCGAACCGTGGCTGGCGTGGCGCTGCGGACCGCCGACGAGATCCGTATCGAGGCGAACACCGACGCGAAGGACCGCGCCCACATCGACTACGTGGAGATCACGCCCGGCGCGCCCGACGGAGAAATTGCGATACTACGCAAATAGAGTGAACAATGCTGCCTGAACAGTGGGAGACATTCAAGCGAGCGGCGCGCCGCGAAAAGATGGCCCGCATTCCAATGGCCCTCATCGTGGACAGCCCGTGGATTCCCGGATACCTTGGGATCAAGCACATGGACTACTATCTGGACCCCGAGCTCTGGTTCCAGTCGAACCTGCGCATCATGCGGGAGTTCCCCGATATCATCTTCGTTCCATCCTGGTGGATGGAATACGGGATGGCCGCGGAACCCTCGGTGCTCGGCGCGAAAATCAAGTTCTGGCAGGACAACACCCCCAGCGAATACCACACGCTCTATCGCATCGAGGACATCGATAACTTCCCGGAGTATGAGGTGGAAGCCGATGCCTTCGCCGCCATGACCCTGCATCGAATCGGCATGGAGAGGCAGCGGATCCTGGACCACGGGTACATCCTTCCGATGGTGACGTCGCGCGGCCCGCTGTGCACGGCCGGATTTGTTCGAGGTACGACCAATTTCATGATCGACCTCGTCGAGGACCCCAAAGGGGCGCACCGGCTGATCGATCTCTGCACGCGCGTGGTGATCGACTGGCTCAAGGCCCAGCACAAAGTAATGGGCGATACCGTCGAGAGTATCTTCATCCTGGATGACATCGTGGGATTCATCAATGAAGAGCACTATCTTGAGTTCGCGCACCCGTATCTCAAGCGCATCTGCGACGCCTTCCCGAAGGACTGGGTCAAGGTGTACCACAACGACGCCGAAGTGGACGCCTGCCTCGACCACCTTCCCGACGCCGGATTCAACGTTCTCAACTGGGGCAAGCAGAAGCACATTACCGAGGTGAAACGACGGGTTGGCGATCGCATGTGCCTGATGGGCAACGTGAACCCGCTCGAAATTGGCGTGCGCGGCACGCCCGAAGAAGTGAAGGACGAAACGCTGGAGGTGCTGGAGGGTTCCGGCGGCGAAGGGATCATTCTTTCCGTGGGTGGCGGCACCAGTCCGGGCATGCCCCGCGAGAATATTCTGGCCATGCTGGGGGCGCTCGATGAGTTCAACGCCCGGCGGGCTTAGGATCATGACTTCGAAATGAGCTTCATAAGTCAGAACCAATGTGGAGCAGGCTTTCAGCCTGCGGAGATGTGCACGGGCGAACACCATGGTTGATTACGCGCTGATGAACCAATGCCTCTACGAGGGCAAGGCGGCCGAGGTGGAGCAGATGACCCGCGATGCCCTGGCCGAGGGCAGGCCTGTTCAGGAAGTGCTGACCGACGGCTTGATCGCGGGCATGAGCGTGGTGGGCGAGGACTTCAAGCACAACGTCCTTTACGTGCCGGAGGTGCTGATTGCCGCGCGCGCGATGAAGGCGGGCATGGCCGTTCTCAAGCCGCTGCTGAGCGCCCGCGAGGGCGGCGCGAAGCCCGCCGGGGTGCTGTTAATGGGCACCGTGCGAGGCGATCTGCACGACATCGGCAAGAACCTGGTTCTCATGATGGCCGAGGGCGCCGGTTTCGAAGTGCACGACATAGGCGTGGATCAGAGTGTGGAGAAGTTCATGGCCGCGGCCGAAAAATGCCAGCCCACTATCATCGGCATGAGCGCCCTGCTGACCACCACCATGACTTACATGAAAACCGTGATTGACGGTTTCGCGGCGGCCGGAAAGGGCGACATCAGGATGGCCGTCGGAGGAGCGCCCATCAGCCAGATGTTCGCCGACGAGATCGGCGCTGACGGGTACGGCGCGAACGCCTCCGCCGCGGTGGACCTGTTTCTGCGTCTCGCGGCGGCGAAGTAACTGCCATGGCCACTTACAAGGTTCTTTACTGGCAGGAAGTCCCGTCCCAGGTCAAGGCGGAAGACGACGAAGACGAAGTTACTCTGCCGCTCGCGCCAAAGTTCATGGAGCGTATCGATCGCCTGGCCATCCAGCGCGGCCTGGACGGCGCCGACGACTACCTGGCGCAGTGGAAATGGAGCGACGAGGAAGAGCGCGACGGCTCCGCTCGCGAGGTCGCGGAAGCGGTGGTAGCGGAGCTCGAAGCGAAGGCCGATTGGTAACATCCGGTGGCGGCGACACTGACAATCAACGGGCACACCACGTCGGCGGCGCCAGGCGTGTTGTTATTCGATCACGCCGAGCGCCTCGGCGTGCGCGTGCCCACATCCTGCCTGAAGCAAGGTAAGTGCCGGGAGTGCATGGTGGAGGTGGTGGAAGGGATGGAGCTTCTCTCGGCTCCCACGCCGCCGGAGCGCCACCTCAGCGGCCTGTTCCGTCTTTCCTGCCAGTGCTGCGTTGTGTCCGGGAGCGGCCAGGTTCGATGCCACACCATGCGCCGCGGGAACATGCGCATCGAACGGCGCGCGTTCGGACTGCCGAACCAAAGGATAACGCCGGACCCCGCGGTTACTCGCGACGGCGATCGCATCCTGATTGACGGCATGGAAGTGGATCGCTCTTCCGGACCCATTCACGGTATCGCCATGGATCTCGGGACCACCACCGTGGTCCTTCGTCTGCTCGATCTCGAGACCGGCGAACTGATCGCGGATGCGTCGTTTGAAAACCCGCAGCGCTTCGGGGGCTCCGACGTCATGGCCCGCATCCACTACGACACCGAACATCATGGCCGGCTGCTGATGCGAACGCTCGCCGGCTATATCGGCCATGCCATCGAGGAATTCCCGGTAGATCCGAAGTCCATCTACGAGATGGTGGTGGTGGGCAACTCCACCATGCGCGAC
>CAYVPZ010000702.1:0-2933 GCA_964453955.1 uncultured Solibacteraceae bacterium
CCCCCGCCTCTAGCTCGACGAAAGCGCCGTAATCGGTGACGCTGACCACGCGGCCAATCACCTTGGCCCCCATCGGGTAACGCTCGTGCACACTCTCCCAGGGGTCCGGAATGAGCTGTTTCAGGCCGAGGGAGATGCGCTCCTTGTCGCGGTCGAACTTGAGCACCTTCACGGTGATCTCGTCGCCCACGTTTACTACCTCGCTGGGATGGGTCACGCGGCCGTGGGACATGTCGCTGACGTGCAGCAGGCCGTCGATGCCGCCCAGGTCGACGAACGCCCCATATTCGGTGAGGTTCTTCACCGTTCCGGTGACCACCGACCCTTCCCCAATGTCGGCCAGCGCGGCGTGCTTGCGCGCATTGAGATCGTCTTCGATGGCGATCTTGCGCGAGACCACCACATTCCCGCGGCGGCGGTTCAACTTGACGATCTTGACCGGGATGTCCTTGCCCACCCAGGTGTCCAGGTTGTGGATGGGGCGCAGATCTATCTGCGAGCCGGGCATGAACGCGGTGACGCCCACGTCCACCGACAAGCCGCCCTTCACCCGCGCCAGCACGCGCCCGGAGAGAATCAGCCCGTCGCGATGGGCCTTTTCGAGGTTGTCCCACGCGCGCAGGCGGCTGGCCCGCGTGTGCGAGAGCAGAATATAGCCCTCCGGCTGGATGCCCTGCCGGTCCACCATGACGTCGATGACGTCGCCGGCACGCACATGAGCGGTGCCATCCGGCAGCAGGAACTGCTCTTTGGGGACCAGCCCCTCGGATTTATAGCCGAAGTCCACGATGACGTCCTTGTCCGTGACGGACAGAACGGTCCCCTGCAGGACCTCGCCTTCGGCCGGCGGTGCAAAGTGGCTGTAATCGTCGATGAGCTGGCCGTAATCCTCGTCCCCGTTCGACATCGGCATTTCCGGTGTTTGCTCATCAGGTCCGATGGCCATGTGGTTAACTCCCGAGACAAAGCTCAAAACAAGAATCTCTTCTCGCAAAACTCAAGCGCGCCCCTGACTTGCTCAACGATTGAGGATGCGGTGCGATCCGGACGCCTTTCCAATTGTGCGGGACTCATCTGCCGCGGGGGACTTCCGGTACCTGCACCAGCAACGACAACCCGTTGATAGCTCAGTACTTCAGCACTATACCGGAGCGTGCGATGGTTGTCAACCGAGGGCTCGTTCCGGGCCTCCCGCTGTCCGTGTTCGGACAGGAATTCCCGCGCATGAACAGCTCCATCCCCTTGCACTGCCTGGGCTTGCGGGCGGACTGCAGATAGTTTGGCCTTTGGAATGCTAAAGCACCGGGCATGCACAAATTACTGATGTCGCTGTTTCTGCTGATCGCGCCCCTGACCGTCTGGGCCGGGGACATCTCCGGCAAATGGACCGGCTCGATGGACATGAAGGCCCCGGACGGTACGGCGCAGTCGATGCCGGTGACCGCCGATTTCAAGCAGGATGGAAAGTCCGTCACCGGCACGGCGGGCCGGGAGGGCGACGACCAGCTCACCATTCAGAAGGGAACCATCGAGGACGCGAAGTTCACGTTTGAAGTGGAGGCGCCCGATGGAACGTATGCGGTGAGCCTCACTGTGGTCGGCGATTCACAGTTGCAGGGCGACGTGTCGTTCAGCGGCCCGGACGGAACGAAACAGACCGCCAAACTGACGTTCAACAAAGCGAAGTGAGGGCGGGGACACGCGGCGGCGCCACGCGCGTTTCTC
Source organism: uncultured Solibacteraceae bacterium (assembly GCA_964453955.1). GTDB lineage: Bacteria > Acidobacteriota > Terriglobia > Bryobacterales > Bryobacteraceae > CAWACP01. The sequence continues at coordinate 1,726 of CAYVPZ010000702.1, forward strand.
CCGGTCCCGCGGAAAGCTACAATAAGTGTTATGGCCACGCCGGTAACCCGAGCGGAACTGGAATCGCTTCTCGCTCGCTACGCCGAGCGCATTGAGGGCCACACGGATGCCGAACTAAGGAGTGTCACCGAGCAGCTTCGCGGCGAGATGCAACAACTCGAGCAGCGGCTTGGCGCCGACATCGAGCGCATCGAAACCTCGTTGCTGACCGAGTTCCATCAGTGGGCCAGAACGCACGAGCTGCGGGAACGCGGGAGCTTGTCTCTCCTTGCCACTTTCGACGACCGCCTGCGTCATACCGAAGATCGCGTCGCCGAAATCGAGCGTAGCATGAAAGAGCGTCGTCCACCGGCAGCCTGACTGCGCCCCGCTCTCCGGCCACCCTACCGAATCTCCAGGATTTCCTTCTCCCGGCCCTTGGCCGCCTGATCCAGCTTCTGGATGTTGCCGTCGGTCAGCTTCTGGATATCGTCGATGGCCCGGCGCTCGTCGTCCTCGCTGATCAGCTTGTCCTTCAGCAGCTTCTTCACCGCCTCGTTGGCGTCCCGCCGAATATTGCGCAGCGCCACGCGATGATCCTCGGCGATGACGTGCAGTTTCTTCACCAGCTCCTTCCGGCGCTCTTCGGTGAGGGCCGGGATGGGCACGCGGATCAGCTTGCCGTCGTTGGAGGGATTCAACCCGAGGTCGGCCGCGCGAATGGCCTTCTCGATGACGCCGATCTGGGAAGTGTCCCAGGGCTGGACGGTGATGAGGGCGGGTTCCGGAACGTGCAGGGTGGCCACCTGGTTGATCGGCGTCGGCGTCCCGTAGTAATCGACGCGAACGTTGTCGAACAGGCTCACCGAGGCGCGTCCGGTGCGGATGCCGGCCATGGCGTGCTGCAAATCACCGTGCACCTTCTCCATGCGGGACTTCGACTGGGCTTCCACCTCTTTCACGCTCTTGAACTGGGGGGCCGCGGCGGCGGCATGCGGTTCGTTCTTCATATGTGTCTCCTCGGGGCGATTCCGGTGGCACAGGCTTCAGCCTGTGAAACACAGCAGCGTTAGTGAATCAGCGTCCCAACGGGCTCGCCCATCGACATTCGCATTATATTGCCTAACTTGTTCAGATTGAAAACGAGGATAGGCAATTGATTGTCGCGGCACATGGCCACGGCCGACGCGTCGATTACTCCCAGCGCCCCGGCCAGCACGTCCAGGTAG
>CAYVPZ010000703.1:0-2929 GCA_964453955.1 uncultured Solibacteraceae bacterium
TCATTTTGCGAGCCTGCTTGCTGGCTGGGTCGAGACCGAGGTCCTTCAAGACGACCAGAGTGTAGAGAGTAACAAGCAAGCCTCGGTCCTCCTGGGGCCCACCCCAGTTGCCAGCAGGAGATTGAAGGGCGAGAAGTTGGGCTCCCCAGCCTTCGGTTGCGATGCGAGCCCGCTCGGCTGCAATCGTGCTGGGGGCTCCACCGGTGAGGTCCCTCATCACCTGCCAACGGATGGCCGGGTCAGAATCGAGGAGCCATTTAATGTGCGCGGGCCGGGGCGCATAATCTCGTAGGTGCATTGGTCTATTATCGCCAGTGGTGTGCGGATTATTAACCCGTTCCGTGAACCAGCTTTCCCGTGAATCATGCGTGTGGCACAAGTGGGGGCAAATGGCCCGAGGCCGCAGCGGTGGCACCCGCGTCAAATGTAGCTGGCGCGAAATCCCCATGGCGGTAAGATCGGTTCGTGGATGCGAAGGGCTGCGGTTGTCAGTAATCCGGAGACGCATGTTGGAGATAGCTTGATTCGCCCAGGACGACGGCTCGTTGTCGCGGCGACACTGGCTTTGGCCGCAGGAACGAGCGCCGGAGCGTTTGCAGGGACTGCTCCCGTTGTCGATGTCACCGGAGGCCTGATTCGCGGCGCCGTGCTGTCGTCGTCCCCAGAGGGCGCTGTGTTCAAGAGCATCCCGTTCGCGCAGCCTCCCGTTGGAAGTCTGCGGTGGCGCGAGCCCCAGCCTGTCAAACCCTGGAAAGACATTCGCGATGCCACCCGCGATGCGGCGGCCTGTATGCAGAACCCACTCGGGACGGGCGTGTTCATCCGGCCCCTGGCAAAGCTGTACGGAGCCGAGTACCAGCCGCCCAGGCTAGCGATGTCGGAGGACTGCTTGTATCTGAATGTCTGGACGCCGCACTGGCCGCCGAAAGAGGCCGCCGCTGTGATGGTCTTTATCCATGGAGGGTCCAATGTCATGGGCAGCGGAGCGGAGGGCACGTACGATAGCACGGCACTGGCAAAGAGGGGTGTCGTCGCGGTCACCATCAACTATCGTCTGGGCGCGCTGGGCTTCTTCGCCCACCCGGAGCTGACTCGGGAATCTCCGCATCACGCTTCAGGCAACTACGGGCTTCTCGACCAGATCGCCGCGCTCCAGTGGGTCCACGAGAATATCGCGCAGTTCGGAGGGGACGCTGGACGCGTGACCATTTTCGGAGAATCGGCCGGAGCGATTGACGCCGGACTTCTGCTCTGTTCGCCGCTCGCGAGAGGCCTCGTACAGCGCGCCATTATGGAGAGCGGACCGGTGCTCAGTCTGGCGCATCATCCGGCTCCCCTGGAGCAAGGGGAACGCTTCGGCGAAAAGCTGGCCCTTGCGCTGGAGCTGGGCCGCGGCGCTGCGATCGACAAACTGCGTGCGCTCCCCGCCGAGACGATCTTGCAAAAGGCCGTCAGCCTGGCCAGGCACGACCGAGACCCGGGGTTTGTGTTGGACGGGTGGTGTTTGCGCGAGGCTCCCGCGGAGTTATTCGCGCAGGCGATGCAGCTCCCCGTCGATATCATGATCGGCAATAACGGGCGGGAGATGAGCGCGTTTCGCGCTATGGCCGCGGCGGAAGGCCACGCAATGGGCCCCGCCGCCGGCGGCGCAGACTCGCTGAAACAGACCGTGAAAATGTTTTACGGAGGATCGGCCCCGATCGTCATAGCTCTGTTCGCGATGAACAATGTTCTGGGCAGAACCGAAGCCTCTGATGGGTGGCTGAATGACGTGGTCTGCGCCTGCCCCGAAATGGCCATGGCCGTCCTGCAGGCAAGCGCAGGTCATCGCGCCTATGTTTACCAATTCCTTCGTTCGATTCCTGGCAAGGGCCAGAAGACCTTAGGATCGTTTCACAGTCTGGAGCTGCCTTACGCGTTCGGTCGCCTTCGACAACCAGAATGGAGCTGGCTGCCGTTCGAGGAAGTCGATTTCCAGCTGGCGGGAGCGATCCAAAGCTACTGGACTAATTTCGCCAAAACAGGCAACCCGAACGGACCCCATCTTCTGGGATGGCGCGAATTCGACGCCCGCCAGGAAAACGCAATGGAGTTCGGAAAGAGCGGCGCCGTCGTGCTCCGCGCCCGCACCAGACCCGTGTTCTGCGATCTGGACCCGGGAGACCTACGGCAACGCCTCAGCGGCTCGCCAACTCAGCGGAACGCTCACTGACTCGGCGCGCACTTTCAGCAGGCGTCGCTATCGCGAAATCCCCTTCAGTCCACCAATCGTTTTGAGAATCTCATCGTTTCGGTATTTTGCTTGATGTCCGCGCGACGTGGAGGTAAGGTCCAAATGGCTACCGATATGGCCCATTAAGAGGACTGAAATGAACGAGTTAGCGTTCGCGAACAAGGCGGCGGATTGGCGCAGATTGAAGACGCTGGTGCTCGACAGCGTTTCCTCGCCGATCACGAAGCGCGTGTACAACCTCGGCCTGGACGACTTCTTTGCCTGGTACGGCCGGGAGCCGCGCCCCGGCTTCACCAGGGCCACCGTGAACGCCTGGCGAGCGGAACTGGAGGCCCGCGGCCTCGGGTCCGTGTCCATCAATGTCCGGATCACCGCCGTGCGGAAGCTGGCGGTCGAGGCCGCCGACAACGGGCTGCTCGCGCCGGAGCTGGCCGCCGGCATCACGCGCGTGAAGGGTGCCAAATCCACCGGCGTGCGGGTCGGGAACTGGCTCTCCGTTCCGCAGGCGCAGAAGCTCCTGAACGCGCCGGACATGACCACAAAGAAGGGCCTGCGGGACCGGGCGATGCTCGCCGTGTTGCTCGGCTGCGGTCTGCGCCGATCTGAGGTGGCGGCGCTCACTCTCAAGCACATCCAGCAGAGGGACAACCGCTGGTGCATTGTGGACCTTGTCGGGAAGCACGGGCGGGTGCGCAC
>CAYVPZ010000704.1:0-2924 GCA_964453955.1 uncultured Solibacteraceae bacterium
CCGAGCATCATCGCACCGGCGACAAGTGGTGCATCTATCCGATGTATGACTTCACGCACGGCGAATCCGACTCCATCGAGCGCATCACCCACTCCATTTGCACGCTGGAATTCGAGGATCACCGGCCGCTCTACGACTGGTACGTGGAGCGCCTGGGAATCTACCATCCGCAGCAGATCGAGTTCGACCGGCTCAACCTCACCTACACTCTGCTGAGCAAGCGCAAATTGCTGGCGCTGGTGCAGAAGGGCCACGTCAGCGGCTGGGACGACCCGCGCATGCCGACAATTTCCGGCGTGCGCCGCCGCGGCTACACGCCCGAGGGCATTTGCAATTTCTGCCGGCGCGTGGGCGTCTCCAAGACCCAGGGCATCACCGAGTTCGCGCTGCTCGAGTACTACATCCGTGAGGACCTGAACAAGCGCGCCGCGCGTGTAATGGGCGTGCTGCGGCCGCTGCGCGTGATCATCGACAATTATCCCGAGGGCCAGGTGGAAGAGATGGAGGCGGTGAACAATCCCGAGGACGAGCGCATGGGCACGCGCAGGGTGCCGTTCTCGCGGGTGCTGTACATCGAGCAGGACGATTTTCGCGAGGACCCGCCGAAGCAGTATTACCGGCTTTCGCCCGGCCGCGAGGTCCGGCTGCGCTACGCGTACTTCGTGACGTGCACGGGCGTGGTGAAGAACGAAGCCGGCGAGGTGACGGAGATTCATTGCACCTACGATCCGGCGACGCGCGGCGGCAACGCGCCGGATGGGCGCAAGGTGAAGTCCACCATCCACTGGGTGTCGGCCGCGCACGCCATTGACGCGGAGGTTCGCCTCTACGAAAACCTGTTCACGCGCGAGAACCCGAGCGACGAATCCGAAGGTCTGGACTTCACGGCGTATTTGAATCCCAGGTCGCTTGAAGTACTGACCGGTTGCAAACTGGAGCCCGCGCTGGCCGGCGCCGCGGTGGGCAGCCGGTATCAGTTCGAACGGCTCGGGTATTTCTGCGTCGATCCGGACACCACGCCGGCAAAGCCGGTGTTTAATCGAACGGTGGCGTTGCGTGATACCTGGGCGAAAATCGAGAAGAAATCCAAATGATTATTCTCGGCCTGGGCGGCATTTTGAAGGACGGCGCCGCCGCGCTCCTCCGCGACGGGGAACTGGTGGCGGCGATTGAGGAGAAGAAAATCGCCCGGCACTGGGCGTCCGGCGCGCTTCCGCTCGCTGCCATGGCCGAGTGCATGCGCCTCGCGTCGGCCGGCGCGACGGACGTCACCACGGTAGCCATCGCGCAGCCCGTGGCCACCGGCGCGCTGATGCACGCGCAGTTGCGCTCCTTGTTTCCCAACGCGAAGCTCGCGCTGGTGGAGCACCAGACCGCGCACGCGGCCTCGGCGTACTATGCTTCCGGTTTCGACCAGGCCACGGTGCTGACGCTCGACCGCGCCGGCGATTTCCGCTGCGGCGCGCGTTATCGCGGCCAGGGCAACCGGCTGGAGCTGGAAACCGAGATGTACTATCCCGATTCCATCGGCGACCTGTACAGCCGCGTCACCGAGCTGCTCGCCTTTAAGCCCGATGCCGACGAGCACAAGGTGCAATGGCTGTCCACGGCCGGCGACGTGCGCTTCGCCGGTTTGTTTGGCGAGATGCTCGGCGATGGCGCGCGGCTCAATACCGCGTTCTTCGACGCGAACCGCGTGGGCAACGGCGGTTTTGGCGCGAAGTTCTACGAAGGTCTGGGGCTGGAAGAAGGCGATGCGGTCCCCGAGGGCTTGAAGGCGGCGGTGGCGCATGGGCTGCAGGCCGCGGTGGAGAAGGCGGTTCTGGAGCTGGCCGGCGACGGCGAAAACCTGTGCGTCGCGGGCGGCCTGTTCTTTAACGCGTTGCTTGTTGCCGCGCTGGAGCGGAAGAAGAACGTCTTCGCGCAGCCGGCCGCGGGCAACTCGGGAACGGCCATCGGCGCGGTCCTCTACGCGTGGCACCATCTGCTCGGCCGCGAGGAGCGCGTCTCCCTGGCCGACCTGTGTCTGGGCCCCGGCTATGCCGCCGAAGAGATCAAGCAGGTACTGGAGAATTGCAAGCTGCGCTTCCACTATCTGCAAACCACCGAGGAACTGGTGGATTCCGCGGTGCGCGCGCTGGACGATCAGAAGATCATCGCGTGGATGCAGGGGCGCATGGAATTTGGCCCGCGCGCGCTGGGCAACCGCAGTATTCTGGCCTCGCCGCTGAACCCTTATTCCACTGAGAATCTGAATATTTTCATTAAGCATCGCGAGCCGTTCCGGAAATTCGCGGCCTCGGTGCCGGCGGAACTGGCCGGTACGTATTTCGAGGCCGGCCCCAACGCGCGGTACCTGGCCACGGTGAGCCGCGTCCGGCCTGAGTATCGCGAGCGCTTCCAGGGCGCGATTCTGGGCGAAGATCTGGTGCGCGTGCACACGGTGAGCGCGGCGGACAATCCGCTCTACCATCGCCTGCTGCACGCCGCCGGGAAAGCCACGGGATTGCCGGTTCTCTACAACACCAGCTTCAACCTGTTCGGCGATCCGCTGGTGTGCACACCGCGCGACGCGGTTCGGAGTTTTTATTCTTCGGGAATTGACGCGCTTTTCGCGGGGAATTTCTTTATAGAGAAGTAGGGGGCCCTACTCGCGCACATCGGCCGTGATGAAAGTGTAAGTTCGAAGGAGCGCGGCGAAACTGGCCCGCGCTTCATGGACATCGTCCGCAGTCCCGCTGAGGACGATCATTACCACGCAGCCCGGTTCGTCAGCATAGGCCACGATCTCGGTGTCCCCCGCGCGGGTACCTCGGGACACCTTCACAGGTAGCTTGCGACGGCCGTTGATGGCAACAGGATCTCCATCCTCCACCGCTATACCGGGGTTCCGGCTACGGAAGCGGCTGACGTCGTCTGCGATG
>CAYVPZ010000705.1:0-2923 GCA_964453955.1 uncultured Solibacteraceae bacterium
CTCGGCATGGTGGAGCTGACCCTGGACACCCCGCTCGACGCCGAGCAGCGCGATTATCTGGAGTTGACCAGGGAATCGTCAAACATTTTGCTGAAGGTGCTCAACGATATCCTCGATTTCTCAAAGATTGAAGCGGGAAAACTGGATCTTGCAATGGTACATTTCAGTCTGCGCGAGAGCCTGGCGGAAACGATGAAGCCGCTGGCGATTCTGGCGCAACAAAAGGGCCTGGATTTCCAGTGGCAGGTGGATCCCCAGGTTGTCGATCTGGTGGCCGGAGATCCGGTCCGCCTGCGTCAGATCATCGTCAACCTGGTGGGAAACGCCGTGAAATTCACCAGCCTCGGCGGCGTGACGGTATCGGTTCACCGTGAGTCCCAGGACAACGAGTATACGATGGTGCGGTTCACCGTCCAGGACACCGGCATCGGCATTCCACGGGAGCGGCAAAAGGAGATTTTCTCGCCCTTCACGCAGGCCGATAATTCCACCACGCGCGAATATGGCGGAACGGGCCTGGGGCTCACCATCTCGCACCGGTTAACGGAGATGCTGGGCGGCCGAATCTGGGTGGAAAGCGAGCCGGGCGAGGGAAGCTCGTTCCATTTTACCGCGCGCCTCGGCCTGGCTGATACGGGCGTGCCAGCCCAATTCCGATCTCACACTGAGTTCGCCGGCCTCAATCCCCTTGCCTCCTCTTGACAGCAAGTACTCTTCGTTGTAGAGTACTTCTATGCGCAGAGGAACTCGCTGGACTACGCCGGAGATGACCCGGCCCCCTCTCCTCGATCCCGCAACCCCCTGCGGACCGATTCAGCCGCGGTACGCTCTGCTCATCAATCCTTTCTACCCGAAGGACCCCAACGCGAGCTTCGGGAAACACGTGCTCACCCCGACCCTCGCCCTCACCAGCTTCGCGGCTGCGACGCCGGAACACTGGCAGCTTCGATACTGGGACGAAAACCTGCTGGACGGACGGCCGCCCTTCCAGCCCATGCCCGCGCTGGTGGGGATTACGGTCCACCTGACGTTCGCCGCGCGAGCCTTCGAGCTGGCCCATTGGTATCGCAGCCGTGGCAGCAAAGTGATCCTGGGCGGATTGCACGTGCTCTCCTGTCCCGAAGAATGTGCACCGCATGCGGACGCGCTCGCCGTGGGCGATGGCGTACAACTCTGGCCGCGCATCCTCGCCGACGTGGAATCCTGCCGTTTGCAGCCGAAATACGTGGCCACCTGGCAAAACGACTATCGCGAGGACCCGGCCCCCAGGCGATCTCTCCTGCCACGAAAAAGTTTTCTCACCACCACCAGTCTGATTGCCACGCGCGGCTGTCACAGCCGTTGCGGGTTCTGCTACCTGGCGACGGACGGCCTGCGCATGCCGTACCGCATGCGGGATCCGCGCCAGATCGCCGCTGAGTTCGCGGCGGATGGCCAGCCGTACGGCGTCTTCATCGACAACAATCTTGGCTCGAACCGGGAATATCTGCGCGAGCTGTGCCGCGCGCTCCGGCCGCTCCACAAAATCTGGAGCGCGGCGGTCTCCATCGATGTCACCGACGATCCCGATTTGATCCGCGCCATGGCGCTCGCCGGATGCACGGGGGTGTTTGTGGGCTTCGAGTCGCTGGCGGACGAAAACCTCGCCGACGCGCGGAAAAAGACGCCGAAAACGGGCGACTATGCGCGCCGCACGCGCATGCTGCACGACAACGGCATCCAGGTGAACGGTTCATTCGTGCTGGGATTCGACCACGACCGCAAAGACGTTTTCGCCCGCACGGCCGAATGGGTGGAGGAAAATCGGCTGGAATGCGCGACATTTCACATTCTCACCCCCTACCCGGCGACGCCGCTGTTCCGGCAAATGGAAGCGGCGGGGCGTCTGCTGCACCGCGACTGGGCCTTATACGACACCGCTCACGCAGTATTCCGGCCAAAGAATATGTCGCCGGAAGAGCTGGAACAAGGTTACCAGTGGATCTACCGGCGCCTTTTCTCCCACGCGTCCATCTGGCGGCGCCGGCCCGAGGACTGGCGCGCGGTGGCGCCGTATCTGGCCATGTCGTATTTGTACAAGCGCTCGAACCGGCTCTGGCATCTGCTCATCAGGCATCACCTGGTGCATGGCGTGTGGCGCCCGCTGGTGGAATTAACGCGGATCAGGCACCTGCGCTTCCGGGGGAGTCTGACCGCGCCCTCGGTGAACGTCGTGGCCGCCGGTGTCTAGTCGACGAAGCGCGCCTCGCCTTTACTCCCTCTACTCCCTTTACTCCCCTCTACCTCACCATCTCCAGCGCCTTCCGAAACAGCGGCTCAAACTCACTCCCCGCCCCCGCCGCGCGCGCCTTCCGCACCGCCGCCTCCGCCGCCGCCCTCTGGCATCCCAGGTTCAGCAGCGCCGAGAGCACATCCTGCTCCACCGCGCTCAACGCATCCGTCGGCGCACTCGCAGCCGCCGCCGCGCGCGGCACGCCCGGAAACATGTCCAGCTTGTCTTTCAGCTCCAGCACCATGCGTTCGGCCGTCTTCTTGCCCACGCCGGGGATGCCCACCAGCCGCTCCACCGCGCCCTCGCGAATGGCCGCCACCAGATCCGGCGTGGCCAGCCCCGACAGCACCGTGATGGCCAGCTTCGGCCCGATGCCGCTCACCGAAATCAGCCGCTCGAACACCGTCTTCTCCTCCGCCGTCAGAAAACCGAAAAGCTGGATGGCGTCCTCGCGCACGTGCGTGTAGATGCGCAGCCGCACCTCGCCGCCGGTTTCACCCAGGCTCGAAAACGTGGAGACGGGAATCACCACGTCGTAGCCCACGCCGCCGGTGTCCACAATCACCTGGTTGGGATGTTTCTCGAGCAGCTTGCCGCGCAGAGAGGCGATCATGGCGATAGATTATCGTACATGGCCAGACGACGGTTCTT
>CAYVPZ010000706.1:0-2923 GCA_964453955.1 uncultured Solibacteraceae bacterium
CGCGCACCAGCTTCGGATCACCATCGGCCAGATCGTTTCCCGGGAGGAATGGCAAGGAAGGATCGAATTCCTGCCGATTGGATGAGTCGGCCCTACTGCAACGCCGCGCGCAAGTCCGCCAGCGTCACCATCAGAATCATGGGCTCGCGGGGGCTCGGATCGAATCCCAGCGCCGGGTAGAATCTCTTTGCCTCTTCCGAGATGGCGTGAACGACGATGCCGCGAATGCCTATGGTGTCCGCGGCATGAACCACACGGCGCCCGGCATCGCGGAACAGGGCGCGTCCGATGCCCCGGCCCTGGAAGACGCGGTCTACGGCAAGGCGCGCGAGGATGGCCACCGGAATTGGATTCGGCATGTTCCGTTTGAATCTGCCAGGAGCGCTTTCCACGGCAATGGCGCCCGAGGCCAGCGCATAGTAGCCGACCACTCGATCCGCCTCACAGGCCACATACGTCCGTGAAGCGCCGCTCGCCTGATTGGCCCGCGCGCGGCGTTTCAGCCAGTCGTCCAAAGAGGGCTCGCCGGAATCGAAATCGTCGAGCTGGTGGCGATCGGCCAGCAGGCCGGGCGGCGAGAGGGACACGTTCAATCCCAGGGTGCGGGTGTCCGCATGGTTCGGCGCAGACGCTGGCTGGGTTTGGGAGGAGCGTCAAGACGCTTCAGAAACGCCGCATAAGCCTTCGGGCTGACTGTGAGCATCGTACGATCGAGAAGCGCGTCCTCGGCCGCGTGACGCGCTGCATCCAGAACGAAATCGGTCCGGGTCTTGCCGGTCACTTCCGCCGCGCGGTCGATCAGGCCCCGGACTTCCGGCTTGATCCGGATGTTCAGGGTGTGGCGTTTGGGCGTACGGGGTTGAGGAACTGGCATGAGACGCTCCGCTGAGTTCAGGATAGCACAGTGTAATGACCGTGTCATTACAGGCGGGTGTAGCAATACATTGCTAAACTGGGAATTTGAGAACAGCCATTATCGGCCTGCCCATGGTGGGCAAGACTTCTCTGTTCACCATCCTCACGGGCGTGCATGAGGCCGCGCGCGTCGGGTCGCTCGAAGCGCGCGTGGGCGTCACCCGGGTCCCGGACGCTCGCCTCGCCGCCCTAGCCGCCGTCTTCGACCCGAAGAAGGTCACCCACGCCACCGTCGAGTACCTCGACTTCCCCTCCATCTCCAAGGAAGCCCTCCGCGATCCCAGCTACCTGGCCAGCCTGCGGGTCGCCGACGCGCTGGCGCACGTTCTGCGCGTGTTCCAGAGCGATGTGGTGCCGCACGAAAAAGGCTCGGTGGACCCGTTGAGGGATCTCGCCGACGTCGACACCGAGCTGATTGTCAGCGATCTGGTGGTGGTGGAGAAGCGCCTCGAACGCCTCGAGAAAGACCGGAAAAAGATCAAAGGCCTGGAACTGGATCGCGAGTTCGAGCTGCTGGAACGCTGCCGCGCCGCGCTGGAGAACGGCGCCGCGCTGCGCACGCTGGAGCTCTCCGCCGACGACGAAAAGCGCATTCGCGGATTCCAGTTTCTCTCCCAAAAACCGATGCTGGTGGTGCTCAACCTGGGCGAAGAGGACGCCGCGCGCCTGCACGACGTCGAGCAGGAGTACCGCGGCGGTCCGCTGGCCGGCCGCGCCCACACGGAAGTGGCGGCCATCTGCGGCAAGATCGAAGCGGAACTGGCCGAGCTGCCCGCCGCCGAGCAGACCGAGTACCTGGCCAGCTACGGGCTTACCGACTCGGGCCTCGAACGTTTGATCGCGGCCACCTATCGCCTGCTGGGCCTCATGTCGTTCCTGACCGCCGGCGAGGACGAGGTGCGCGCGTGGACCATCCCCATCGACAGCCCGGCGGTAAAGGCGGCCGGCGCCATCCACAGCGACTTCGAGAAGAAGTTCATCCGCGCCGAGGTGGTGAACTGGCAGTCGCTGGTGGATCACGACGGGTACGCCGGCGCGCGCGAGAAGGGACTGCTGCGGCTGGAAGGCAAGGAGTATGTGGTGCGGGACGGCGACGTCCTGGTCATCCGCCACTCATAGCGCCGGTGGCAAGAGTCGCCGCAGGCCAAAGGCCTGCTCCACAAGGACTGCAAACCATTCATCTGCCGGTGTGGAGCAGGCGTTTTCGCCTGCATTCGGCCGTCGTTAGGGCCGCAGCATCTTCCCGGTCTTCAAGAAATAGTTGAGCTGCTCGCCGAGCGCGCGATCGTGCTCCACCGTCCGGTCGCCGATGTGTGCGTTTCCATGGTCGGTGAGCCCGGTGAACAGGTGCATCCAGTGCAGCCTGGTCCCCCGGCCGGTCCGTTCCAGAGTGATGACGAGACGCGTCACCATGTCCGCCGAAACCACCACGAACTCGATCCTCGCCGGCGGTTCGTATCGCGTTACGCACCAGGTGGAGAGCCCGTGCGGCGCACCGCCCCGCTGGAAAATGCAATTCTCCTCGGCCACGCCCGATTCGCTGAACACCATCTGGCACGACCACCCTTCCACCCACTCGTACTCGCGAACGGGGCACAGCAGCGGGAACACCTTCTCGGGCGGCGCGTCCACCTCGTGCGTGTAGTCGGTTTTCGCCCTCTTACCGCGGAAGCCGGACACGGGAATTTCCGCCATCGCGGCCGCGCCCAGCGCAGCCAGAAACTGAAGCCGTTTCATAGAGCCTCCCGGATCCACTGTGAAGTATGAAGCCGTAGACAGGTCAAGCCGCCGGCGTGCGATATTGTTTCGGGGGGAACTCTCATCCCGGACACCTACGACGTCATTCGCGACGTCTCATTGGACGCGGAGGTCGAGAGCGATGACGTCGAGTATGTAATGCGGCGCATACGGGAAAATTACATCACTGGCAGCTCCTGTACCATAGTCTTGGTCGGCGAGAATACTTGGCGCCGCAAATATGTGGATTGGGAGATCAGGGCAACACTAG
>CAYVPZ010000707.1:0-2910 GCA_964453955.1 uncultured Solibacteraceae bacterium
AGCTTGCCGACGCGAGCGCGGACGAAACGGCGGCCAGCATGAAGGCGCTGAATACCGCCACGTACGGGCGGATTCGTTCGGGCAGGAAGGTGCTCGAAGAAAGCGCCAGAAGCCGGCCGCTGCGCGATGCCAGGGCCGCCCCCAGCAAGCCAACCCACAAGGTGAGCTGCTGCACCAGCGTGGGAGAGGCGGGGATGCCCGGCAGGTGGAGCATCCGCGTCACCATCTCGGAAACCGGCAGCAGCATCATCAACAGCAGTGCGATCACCGAAAGGCTGTCCTCGGCGATGGCGGGCCAGGTGCGTCTGGCGTCGGCGGGCTGTAGTTCGGGCGTCACCGGCTGGTTGCGCGCGTGCGCGGTTTGGCTTTCGGCTTCGCGCCGGATTGCGCCGCCCGGTATTGGTCGCGCAGGCGCTTCACCTGATCGAAGAGTGGCGCCGGCATCCCCCCGCCGCGCAACGCCGGCCAGAGTTGCTGTTCGATGATCGTCTGCCACTGGTTGACCGTATTCGGGTCGGCGTGGACAACGTTGAGTCCCAGCCTCTGCATCATGCCGATGGAGGTGTCTTCCAGGCGGCGAATTTCCTGGCGGATCTGCGCGCCGGAATCGTGCGCGATGGCCAGCAATTGCGGGCGCAGGGCGGCGGGAATCTGCTCCCAGGTGTCTTTGGCGACCAGGGTTGCGCCGGAGAGCGGCGCGAATTTGATGTCCAGCATGTTGCGGGCTCCGCCAAACCACTGGCTGCCGAGTGCCACCATGGGCGGCGCCTGAAACGAATCGATGAGCCCGGTCTGCAGTCCGGTGAGTATGTCGGTGGTGGCCAGAGACACCGGCTGGAAGCCGTTCCGTTTGAAAAGCTCGAAGCTGGTGGCATCGCCCAGCAGCACGCAGATCTTCATGCGGCGAAAATCGTCGGGCGTGGTGGCCGGCCGTTTGGAGAAGAAGCGAATCCAGCCGGTGTCGGCCCAGTTCAGCACGATGAAGCCGCGGGTGGCCAGTCCCTTTTCTAGCTGCGGGCCGATGCGGTCGCGCACGTAGTCGAGTTCGTCCCACGAGTCGTACATCATGGGAATCTGCAGGGCGGCCGATGCGGCGTCGATCCCGCTGAGGCCCGCGCCGGAAATGGCCACCGCCTGCAGGGCCTTGATGCGCATCTTCTGCACCATCTCCGGTTCGTCGCCCTGCTCGCCGCCAGGATACACTTTCAACTCCACCTTGCCGCCCGAGGCCGTCTTCCACTTGTCGCCCATGTCCACGATCAACTGGTGCCAGCGGGAGTTGCGGGGCGCCAGCGTGCCCAGGCGAATGACGATGGGTTGGGCCGACACCGCCGATGCGAGCGTGAGGAGTGCGATCGCGATACGTAGCATAGAAGACTTCCACATCTTATTACGTTCGCGATGGTGGGGCGGGTTCGGGACGTGGCACGGCGACGACGAGGTCGGTTAACCTGATAGAAAGCCCACGATATGGGAATGTTGTGATTGAAGAACCCCGGGATCTGGCTGAGGACCCCGCGACGGAGAGTCTGCGAACTGGTTCGCACCCGCCTTATCGGTGGTTGACCAGCACGGAGCATCATATAGACGCGGTCGTGAAGCTCTGTTTCGACGCCCTGCTGGAACGCCGTTTGGCGGTGACCTCGATGGATAGTGGCTCCCCCTGGCTCACTGATCGGCAGCGTCTCGCGAAATGGGAGTGTCGTTCGGGTGTGGTGTATAGTCCACGGTTGACCGGGACGGAAGACTTGTTCTTCCAGCGTGACGGGGCAAACGGCCCCGGATATGACGAGTGGTATGTGTTCGACGGTCAGCCCACTGACCTGGGCGAAATAGCCGAGGAGAACCCATTTCTGCCGGAGTCTGCACCCCGGCGAGGACGGCTGATGATCTTCGTCAACTACCCTGCGTTTGTACTTGATAATTCGGGGCCCTCCGAACAACTCCTTGCCAGGATGTTCTGGACGCAGATGGAGTGGATCAGGCCCGAATCATACATCAGCGACGGCAGGGACTGCCTGACGTTCGTGAGCAGCAACCACCAACTTTTTGAGATGGTTCTCCAGCGCCTGAGCAGCGATGTTCCGGCATGAAGGAATACGCCGTCATCATCGAGCGCGGTGACACCAGCTATGGCGCATACGTGCCGGATCTCCCCGGTTGCGTGGCCGTGGCGGAGACGGAAGCCGAAGTGCGGCAGCTTATCCGAAAAGCGAACGAGCTGCATGTGAAAGCCATGCGGCAGCACGGGGACCCCGTGCCAGAGCCGATCTCGAAGGTCGAGTACGTCGCCATGCCGCTGGCGTCGTGAACGCCCGTCACCACTGCCCGGTGAACGGATCAGCCCCGATGGTCCCCACCAGCTCGTCTCGGTACGCGTCCGCGCTGACCCGCGCTAACTGCTCGCGGGCCACCGCCAGGCGCGCTTCCACGTCGATCTCCTCCGCCCCCGCGGCCGAACGGAACGCCTCCAGACTGGCCACATGCCGCCGCCACAACGCCACGTCGCGCTCCTGCTTCACCCTCAGGCGCTCGGCGTACCAGTCGCTCCCCAGCAGCGCGTCGCGCGTGAACATGGCGCGCACCTCGGGATCGTCCACGCCCTTCCCCTCCCACGCCCCATGCGCCATAATGTGCAGCAGCGCCCGCAGCGGCGGACAGGCGCCCTCCACGCTGCCGTCCTCGAAATAATTCAGCGCGACGCGCTTCTGCGCCTCGGCGATCGCCTCCACGCCGGAAACGTAAGCCTCCAGGTCCTGCTTCTCCGGCCGCAGAATCTCCTCGGTGAAAATGGTGTCGGGCGTTTCGAAAATGCGGCCCAGAAAGCGGTCCGTGAATAACGCGGTGATGCGGTAGCCCAGGCGGCTGGCCGGCACCATGCGGCCGCCGTGCTCGAAATCGTCCAGCTTT
>CAYVPZ010000708.1:0-2905 GCA_964453955.1 uncultured Solibacteraceae bacterium
GGAGCTGTTTCACGGCTCGCTGGCCCGAACGCTCGGCGGCCGCGGCGTGACGCTGGAGGATGTGGAAGGGGCCGGCTTTGTCGTTCAGCATCAGGCTTCTGAGGGTGCCTTCATGGTCGGACGAGGAGTAGCAGGCGGCCATGTCGTCCACCATGGCGGCTTCGAAACGAATGAAGCGGGCGAGGCGCCAGTGGGACCGGGCGATTTCCAGAACCAGGACCTCCTCGTAGCCGTCGGTAGGGGCGAATTTGCGGATGGTTTCGGCGAGTAAATCGTCAAAATCGTCCTGATTTTCGCTGGTGAGGACGCGAAAGCGGGCGGAGAGTCCGTGTTTCAGCGCGTTGGCGCTGGAGCGGGATTTGCCCTCGGGGGTGCGGGGGCCGGTGCTGTTGAGGGCATTTCGGCGATTGGCCAGGATTTGGGCTTGTGTGGACATTTCGCATCGACGGTAGCATGGGGCGGGCGGGGTTTTGGAGGGTGGGGCGCGGAAATGGCGGGGAATGCGGGGGTTGGGTAGGATGGGTTGTTGTTAACGGGGGTGTGGCGATTTTGGTCCGCTGGCGGCCCGTGGCCAGGAATCGTTGCAGGCCAAAGGCCTGCTCCACAGGGCGGCAAGCCGCAAGCCCCGGCAGGCGGGTTGGAAACCTGCCCCACATCAAAACGTCGCCCTGCCCCGCCTTGTTGTTACCGGCGCGCCAGGGCCAGCAGCGTTTCGAAGTGCGGGGGTTCGGGCTCGCGGTGCAGCAGCGCCGTTTCGATCTCGGCGAAGCCGGCGTCGCGCAGGTAGCGGCGCAGCTCCACCTCGGTGAAGCCCAGCCACAGGTCCGCGTAGAGCTCGTGCGCTTCCTCGAAATCGTGCCGCAGGAGATCGAGAATGGCGATGCGCCCGCCGGGTTTCAGAATTCGGTGCGCCTCAGCCACCGCCTTCGCCGGGTGCCGTGCGTGATGCAGGCTCTGGGTCAGCGTGACCAGGTCCACCGAGGCATCTTCGAGGGGCACGGCTTCGAGGTCGCCCTGGCGGTATTCGAAGTTGGCGACGCCGCGCTCGGCCGCCACGCCCGCGCCATACTTCACCATGCGCGGGGCGCTGTCGACGGCAATCACTTTCTCGGCGCGCTCGGCCATCATGAGTGACAGCGTGGCCTCTCCGGCGCCGAGGTCGGCGATCACCATCGGCGGCATCAGCTTCATGAGGAACTCGGCCACCGCCTGCCATGAGCGGCCGGGGACGTACTCGCGGCCAAACCGCCCGGCCAGATCGTCGAAGTAGGCGCGGACGCGATCCTGGCGATGTTCCAGCACCAGGTCGAGAGCCTGCTGGTCTTCGCTGAAATCGGCCTGGGCGCGCAGGAGCCGCAGGACGTCGCCGACTCCCGACGGCAAGGCGTCGCCGTCGACGACAGAGCGGTAGAAGCCGTTTTTGCCCGCTCGGCGAACCTCCACCAGTCCGGCCTGCTTCAGTTGCGCCAGGTGCGTGGAAATGCTGCTCTGGCCGGTGGAGAGGATGTGCTGCAGCTCGGCGACGCTGAGTTCCTCGCGTTCCAGCAGCAGCATGATGCGCAGGCGAAGCGGGTCGGTGAGAAGGCGGATGGCGCGCAGGGTTGACTCAATCACGGTTCTCCATTATCATATCAACGTATCTTGATATTTCAATACGAGGAGATGAGATGAGCCTGGAACTGGCCGAACCGATCACCGCCACCGAGTACAAAGTAGCCGACATCGCACTTGCCGAGTGGGGCCGCAAAGAGACCATGATCGCCGAGCAGGAGATGCCCGGCCTGATGGCCATTCGCCGGAAGTACGCGGCCGAGAAACCTCTGGCCGGCGTGCGCATCACCGGTTCGCTGCACATGACCATCCAGACCGCGGTGCTCATCGAGACGCTGGTGGAGCTGGGCGCGACTGTGCGCTGGGCGAGCTGCAACATCTTCTCCACGCAGGACCATGCCGCGGCGGCCATCGCGGTGACCGGCGTGCCGGTGTTCGCGTGGAAGGGCGAGTCGCTGGAAGAGTATTGGGAGTGCACCCTGAAGGCCATCAGCCACGCCGGAGGCAAGGGACCGGAACTGGTGGTGGACGACGGCGGCGATGTGACGCTGCTGATCCACAAAGGCTACCAGTTGGAGGAGGGGTCGGACTGGGTGAACACGCCGTCGGAGAGCCACGAGGAAGAGGTGATCAAGAATCTGCTGAAGCGCGTGCATGCGGAAAACCCGCGGCGCTGGCGCCAGATTGCCGCCGAATGGCGCGGCGTTTCCGAGGAAACCACCACGGGCGTGCACCGGCTTTACAAGATGCAGCAGGAAGGGTCGCTGCTGGTGCCGGCCATTAACGTCAACGATTCGGTGACGAAGTCGAAATTCGACAATTTGTACGGCTGCCGCGAGTCGCTGGCGGACGGAATCAAGCGCGCCACCGACGTGATGGTGGCGGGGAAAGTGGCGGTGATTTGCGGGTTCGGCGACGTGGGCAAGGGGTCGGCGCAGAGTCTGCGCGGGTTTGGCGCGCGGATTATTGTGACCGAGATCGACCCGATCAACGCGCTGCAGGCGGCAATGGCCGGCTATGAGGTGACCACCATCGAGGACACGCTGGGGCGGGGCGATATCTACGTGACCTGCACGGGCAATTGCGAGATTGTCACGCTGGAGCACATGGCGAAGATGAAGGACCAGGCCATCGTGTGCAATATCGGGCATTTCGACAACGAAATTCAGGTGGACCGGCTGAACCAGGCGCCGGGCGTGGTGCGCACCAACATCAAGCCGCAGGTGGACATGTACACGTTCCCCGACGGCCACAGCATTTTCATGCTGGCCGAGGGGCGGCTGGTGAACCTGGGCTGCGCCACCGGCCATCCCAGCTTCGTGATGAGCAACAGCTTCGCCAACCAGACGCTGGC
>CAYVPZ010000709.1:0-2902 GCA_964453955.1 uncultured Solibacteraceae bacterium
GATGCGCAAGTGCCACCTGAACACCTGCCCGGTGGGCATCGCCACGCAGGATCCGCACCTGCGGCGCAAATTCCGCGGCACGCCCGAGAACGTCATCAACTACTTCTTTTTCGTCGCCGAACAGGTCCGCCGCTACATGGCCAGCATGGGCTTCCGCACCATGGACGAAATGATCGGCCGCGTGGACATGATCGAGATGACCGACGCCGCCAGCCACTGGAAGGCGCGCGGACTGAATTACGACAGCATTCTGTTCAACCCGCCGGTGCCCGGCCGCATTGGCCGCCGCTGCACCATCGCTCAGGACCACGGCCTCGAACAGGCGCTGGACTACAAGCTCATCGACCACGCCCGCGACGCCATCGACAACCAGACGCCGGTGGAGTTCAAGCTGCCCATCCGCAATATTCATCGCACCGTGGGCGCCATGCTCAGCGGCGAGATCGCGCGCAAGCACGGTTCCGCGGGCCTTCCCGAGGACACCATCCGCTTCCAGTTCACCGGATCGGCCGGACAGAGCTTCGGGGCGTTCCTGGCCAACGGCGTCACGCTGACGCTGGAGGGCGACGCCAACGACTACGTGGGCAAGGGCCTCTCCGGCGGAAAGCTGGTGGTGTACCCGCCGCGCAATTCCACCTTCGTGCCCGAAGAGAACATCGTTGTCGGCAACGTGGTGCTGTACGGCGCCACCAGCGGCGAGGCCTTCTTTAACGGCATGGCCGGCGAGCGTTTCGCCGTGCGCAACTCCGGGGCCACCGCGGTGGTGGAATCGGTGGGCGATCACGGCTGCGAATACATGACCAAGGGCCTGGTGGTGGTGCTGGGCAAAACCGGGCGCAATTTCGGCGCGGGCATGAACGGCGGCATCGCTTTCGTGCTGGACGAGACCGGCGATTTTCAGAGCGTGATGTGCAACCGGACCAGCGTCGACCTCGAACCGGTCACCGACGATGACGACGTCGAGAAGCTGCACCGCCTGATCGTGCGCCACGCCGAGCTGACCGCCAGCCCGCGCGCCCGCTGGATTCTGGACAACTGGCCGCAAATGATTCCGAAATTCGTCAAGGTGTTCCCGCACGAGTACAAGCGCGTGCTGGGCGTAAAACGGCAGCCCGCCGCGCGCGCCGTCGCCGCCACCGGAAAGGCCCAGGTGCAGCAGGAGGTCCTCCATGGGTAAGCATCTCCAGGGTGGGGCAGGCTCTCAGCCTGCGGCGGCCTCTCAGGCCGCCTTGTGGCAGAGCCGCAACCAAACAACAAAAGCGAGGCTGAGAGCCTGCCCCACATCGCAGGAGGTCCTCCATGGGTAAGACCACCGGCTTCATGGACTATCCGCGCGAGGTGGCCGCGCGCCGGCCGGTCGCCGAGCGCGTCAACGACTGGTTCGAGGTCTATCAGGAGTTCCCCGAAGATCGCGTGCGCACCCAGGGCGCGCGCTGCATGGATTGCGGCGTCCCCTTCTGCCATACCGGGTGCCCGGTGAACAACATCATTCCCGACTGGAACGACCTGGTGTTCCGGGACCGCTGGAAGGAAGCCATCCGCGTCCTGCACTCCACCAATAATTTCCCGGAGTTCACCGGCCGCATCTGCCCCGCGCCCTGCGAGGCGGCCTGCGTGCTGGGCATCAACGAGCCGCCGGTGGCCATCAAGCAGATCGAGAAGAGCATCGTCGAACACGCCTTCGCGGCCGGCTGGATTCGCCCCGAGCCGGCGCACCAGATCACTGGCAAGCGCGTCGCCGTGGTCGGTTCGGGTCCGGCCGGTCTGGCCGCCGCGCAGCAACTGGCGCGCGCCGGCCACAGCGTCATCGTGTTCGAGAAGGCCGACCGCATCGGCGGCCTGCTGCGCTACGGCATCCCCGATTTCAAAATGGAGAAGTCCATCATCGACCGGCGCATCGAGCAGATGAAGGCCGAGGGCGTGGAGTTCCGCACCAACGCGCACGTCGGCGTGAATGTCGAGGTGGTGCAACTCCGCCGCGGCTTCGATGCGGTGCTGCTGGCCGGCGGCGCCGAACGGGCGCGCGATCTGCAGGTGCCCGGACGCGAGCTCAAGGGCATCCACTTTGCCATGGAGTTCCTGCCGAAGCAGAACAAGCGCGCCGCGGGCGACGCGGTCCCCGGCCAGATTCTCGCCACCGGCAAACGCGTGGTGATCATCGGCGGAGGCGACACGGGCGCCGATTGTCTGGGCACCTCGCATCGCCAGAAGCCCGCCTCGGTGGCCCAGTTCGAGATCATGCCGGTGCCTCCGGAGGACCGTTCTCCCTCCACCCCGTGGCCGCTCTGGCCGCTGCAACTGCGCATGGAAAGCTCGCACGAAGAGGGCGGCATGCGCGAGTGGAGCATCGCCACCACCGGCTTCACCGGCGACGAACAGGGCAACGTGAAAAAGCTGCATGCCATCCGCGTCGGCGCGCCGCCGCGTTTCGAGCCGATCGCCGGAACCGAGTTCACCATGGACGTGGACCTGGTGCTGCTGGCCATGGGCTTCACCGGACCGGTGCGCCACGGCATGATCGAGCAGCTCGGCGTAGCCTTCGACGCGCGCGGCAACGTGAAGACCGACGACGACTACATGTCGTCGGTGCCCGGCGTGTTCGCGGCCGGCGACATCCGCCGTGGCCAGTCGCTGGTGGTCTGGGCCATCGCCGAAGGCCGCAAGGCGGCTGAAGGCATCACCCGTTATCTGGCCGGTCATAACTCGCGCCACGCCGCGGCATAGAATACCCATATGGCCACCGGGACTCTGATTTCGCTGGAAGAGTTCGCCCGCCTGCCGGACGAGCCGGGAAAGCAGGAGCTGAGCGACGGAGAGGTCGTCATCGTGCCACCGGTCAAGTTCATTCACAACAAGCTTTCGCGCCGGCTCTTCCGAGCTTTGGACGCCTGGGTTTCGAAAG
>CAYVPZ010000710.1:0-2899 GCA_964453955.1 uncultured Solibacteraceae bacterium
TGAAGCCGCGCGTCGGCTGGCCCCACGGCGTCACCGGATGCCGGCCGCCCGAAGTCTTGCCCTCGCCGCCGCCGTGCGGGTGGTCCACCGGATTCATCACCACGCCGCGGTTATGCGGCTTTTTGCCCAGCCAGCGCGACTTGCCCGCCTTGCCGTGCGATTCGTTTTCGTGATCGAGGTTGCCCACCTGGCCGATGGTGGCCATGCACTCCACCGCGACGCGGCGGACCTCGCCCGAGGGCAGCTTCAGCAGCGCCACGCCGCCTTCTCTCGAAACCAGTTGCGCCTGCGTTCCGGCCGACCGCGCCATCTGCCCGCCTTTGCCCGGACGCAGCTCGATGTTATGCACCACCGTGCCCGCGGGAATGTTCTTCAGCGGCAGGGCGTTGCCCACCAGAATATCCGCCTCCGGCCCGCTCACCACGGTGCGCCCCACGGTGAGGCCGGAGGGAGCGATGATGTAGCGCTTTTCGCCGTCGGCATAATTCAGCAGGGCGATGCGCGCCGAGCGGTTGGGATCGTACTCGATGGCCGCCACCTTCGCCGGCACGCCCACCTTGTCGCGCTTGAAATCGATATCGCGATACGATTTCTTGTGCCCGCCGCCGCGCCACCAGATAGTGATTTCGCCGAGATTGTTCCGGCCGCCGCTGCGCTTCTTGCCGGCGGTGAGCGATTTCTCCGGCGTCTGTCTGGTGATGTCCTCGCGGGTCACCACGGTGGTGAAGCGCCGCGACGGGGTTACGGGTGAATATTTCTTGATCGGCATCGGCTAGATCTCCGCGTATTCGGGCATTTTCGTGCCGGCCTTGAGACGCACATAGGCCTTCTTCCAATCCGAACGGTAGCCCGAGAAACGGCCGCGGCGGCGCAGCTTGCCGGCCACCATCGACGTCCTCACTTCTTCCACCTTCACCTTGAACAGCAGCTCCACCGCGGCCCGGATCTCCGTCTTGCTGGCCGCCGGGGCTACCTCGAAGCACAGCGTTCGCTCGCCGTCCTTCTTTTCCACCGCCTTTTCGGTGACGATGGGCTTCTTGAGCACCTGGTAAATGTCCATCTCAGGCCTCCGCCTTTTTCGCCAGCGACTCGCTCAGCTTGCGCGCGGCCGCTTCCGAGAGCAGCACCTGCTGGTGCGCCAGCAGATCGTAAACCGTAACGGCGCGCGTGGGAACCAGCTTGACGCCTTCCAGATTGCGCGAGCCCAGCTCGAGGTTGTGGTTTTCGCCGTCCACCAGCAGCACTTTGCGGGTCACTTCCAGCTTGTCGAGGGTGGCGCGCAGGTTCTTCGCTTTGTGGTCGGCCAGTTGGAACGCCTGCACCACCCGCAGTTCGCCGTCCCTCAGCTTGCCGGAAAGCGCGGAGCGCAACGCCCCCAGTTGCATCTTGCGCGACAGCTTGTAGCTGTAATCGCGCGGCTGCGGACCGTGCGTGGTGCCGCCATGACGCCACAGCGGCGAGCGGATGGAGCCCATGCGCGCGCGGCCGGTGCCCTTCTGCTTCCACAGCTTCTTGCCGGAGCCGGCCACTTCGTGCCGCGTCTTTGTCGACGCCGTGCCGCGGCGCTGCCCGGCCTGATAATTCCGCACCGCTTCATAAATCAGCGCGTCGTTCACTTCGGCGGCGAACACGTCGTCGGCGAGCTCGATTTCGCCGACCTTCTGATTATTCAAGTCGATAATGTCAACGTTCGGCATCGCCCGTTACCTCTTCGCCCTGCGAACCAGCACGTAGCCGCCGTTGGGGCCGGGCACCGCGCCCTTCACCATCAGGACGTTGTCCTCGGCATCCACCTGCACCACTTCCAGGTTGCGAATGGTCACCTGCTGCGTGCCCATATGGCCGGCCATGCGCGTGCCCGGGAAAACACGGCTGGGAAAGCTCGACGCGCCAATCGACCCCGGAGCGCGGTGAAACATGGAACCGTGCGAGCCCGGACCGCCGCGGAAATTATGACGTTTGATCAGCGACGCGAACCCGCGCCCTTTGCTGATGCCGATTACATCCACAATGTCGGAGGGCTTGAATTCGTCGGCCAGCACGCGGTCGCCGAGCTTGAGGTCGCCGTCGCCCCCGTTCAGCCGGAACTCGCGCAGAAACCGCACGCCCTCGGCATTGGCCTTCTTCAAATGGCCCGCCTGCGGCTTCGTGGTGTGCTTCGCCTTGGCGAACTCCACCAGGCCAAGCTGCACGGCGTCGTACCCGTCGGTGGCCGGCGTCTTCCGCTGCACCACCACGCAGGGGCCCGTCTTGAGCAGGGTCACCGGGACCACTTGCCCGTCCGCGCGGAACACCTGCGTCATACCGATCTTTTTGCCAAGAATCCCTGGGCTCATTTTCAAACCTCTTCAACCAGCCACTGCCGGGCAACGGCTGCAACGAACGTCAGCGCCCTTTACCAAACGCCTTGATCTCCACGTCCACGCCGGCCGGCAGATCCAGCTTCATCAGCGCATCCACGGTGTCCTGGGTGGGCTCGAGGATGTCCAGCAGCCGTTTGTGCGTGCGGATCTCGAACTGCTCGCGGCTCTTCTTGTCCACGTGCGGCGAACGCAGAACGGTGTAGCGGTTCTTCACCGTGGGAAGCGGGATGGGTCCCGCGATCTGCGCGCCGGTCCTCTTCGCCGTGTGCACGATTTCCGTGGTCGACTGGTCGAGAATCCGGTGGTCGTAGGCCTTGAGGCGGATGCGGATGCGTTCTCGTAAGCTCATCGTTTTGCACTCCGGGAGCCGGCCCTTTTCTTAAGAAAGGCAGCGGCCCCCGATTCGTTTCGGCTATTCCACAATCTCCGTAACGGTACCGGCGCCCACCGTGCGGCCGCCCTCGCGGATGGCAAAGCGCAGCCCCTTGTCCATGGCCACCGGCGTGATCAGCTCCACTTCCAGGGTCACGTTGTCG
>CAYVPZ010000711.1:0-2893 GCA_964453955.1 uncultured Solibacteraceae bacterium
GGCACTGTTCATCCACGCGGCGCGCCTGGCGCTGGTGGTGTTCGACCCGTATCTGTCGTCGCGGCCGCTGGCGGAGGCGCTGTTGCGGGGGCCGGACGGGCGGTTGATCGTGGATCATCATTACTACACGTTCTCGTCGATATTCTTCTATACGGATCGCACGGCTTTACTGCTGAACGGGCGCACCAACAACCTGATTTATGGGTCGTATGCGCCGGGCGCCCCGCCGATTTTTATCGACGACGCGCGATTTGCGGATTTATGGCGGGAGAGCGAACGATATTATATCGTCGCCGCGGAAACGGCGCGTCCGCGGCTGGAGAAGCTGGTGGGAAGCGGCCTGCTGACGGTGGTGGCGCGGAGCGGCGGCAAGATGCTGCTCACCAATCATGCGCTGCCGGCGGGGGCTGAGGGCCGGTGATGCTATCCTACGGTGGGCTGGCATGGGTGGCTGCGATCAATACACGGCATAATCACTGGCGACTGATTGTGCTGGTCACGCTGCTGAAGCCGGTCAGCAATCTGTTTCTGGCGTGGGGCATGCAGGGATTGCCGCCGACGCTGGCCATCAACCCGTTGTTCTTTCTCCGCGCCATGGCGGACCCCCTGGTGGCCGTGGGGATCGCGATGCAGATTGTCTGGCTGCTGACGCGCATGTCCCTGCTCAGCGTGGCCGACCTCAGTTTCGTGCTGCCGGTGACGGCCTCCGGGTACGTGCTGTCGACGCTGCTCGGCAGGTTCGTGCTTCACGAGCAGGTGAGTGTGTCGCGGTGGCTGGGTGTGGCGATGATTACCCTGGGAACGGCGTTTGTCGCGTCCAGTCCGCGGATCACGCCAAGAGCGGGCGGGCGGCGATGAGGTGGGTGTGGCTGAGCGCGGTGGTGGTTTCCGCGGTTTTGGGCGATTTGCTGCAAAGCCGTGAAATGAAGATGGAGGGGTCCGCGGGCGCGCCGGGCATGGGGCGCGTGCTGAAGCTGATTGTCACCCGATGGAGTCTTATCCTCTCCGTCTTTTGCATGGCCATCTCGTTTTTCGCTTTTCTTGCTTTGGTGCGGACCGAGCCGCTCAGTTTCGCGGTGCCCGCGTCCGCCGCGAGCTTCGCTCTGGAAACGGTCCTGGCGAAGTTCGTGCTGGGGGAACGTCTTGCCGCCCGCCGCGCCGCGGGCGCCATCCTCGTATGCGGCGGCATTGTGCTGGTGGCGCGCTAGCGCCCTGTGGGGAAGGCGAAAACGCCTGCTCCACACCGGCAGACCCGCAACCAGGAAAGGGGAGCGGGGCTGAGAGCCCCGGGCAGGCCCGTGAGCCTGCCCCACTGCGAAATCACAGTCCTTGTGGAGCGGGCCTTCGGCCCCCGGTGACCACCGTAAGGAAGTTTCGACGGTTCACCCTCACGTAACCGGCGATGTTGTTAACTAAGAATCTTATGGGGGTGTGTCTTCAGCAGTAGCGGGCTCCCGGCTTACGTCCCGCCTCGCGTCCGCAAGTATTCTGCGGCCTTTTTTAGCCTGATCTTTCCCGATGATTGCCGCCTCTGCGGTTGCCCGCTGGAGGATATTTCCCGAATCCCGGTGTGCCCGGCCTGCCTGCGGAAGCCGACGGCACTGGTAGCGGAGTATTTCTGCCGCGACTGCCGCACGCCTTTCCGGAACCGGTTTCCGCTCGACGAAGAAGGTCGCTGCACGCTGTGCCGCCTTGGCCTGAACGGCTTCGACGCGGCGTATTCGTTTGGCGCGTTCGAGACGGAGTTGCGGGAGCTGATTCACCTGTTCAAGTACGGGCGGGTGGAGACGCTGGCGCGCCCGCTGGGGCGCTTCCTTGCCCTGGCGCTGCCGCGCGCGGAGGAATTCGACGTGGTGGCGCCCATGCCGCTGCACTGGACGCGACGGTGGGCGCGCGGGTTCAACCAGTCCGAGCTGCTGGCCCGCGAGATTGCCCGGCGGGCAAGCGTTCCGGTGCGCAATCTGGCGCGGCGGTCCCGGGCGACCCCGCCCCAGGCCGGGCTGACCAACGCGAAACGCCGCGAGAACGTCAGCAGGGCTTTTCGAGTGCCTCGCCCCGAGCGCGTACGCGGGCGGCGGATTCTGCTGGTGGATGACGTCATGACCACCGGCGCGACAGCGAGCGCCTGCGCGCGGGCATTGAAGCAGGCCGGAGCGGCGCGGGTGACGCTGCTGACGGTGGCGCGGGTGGATCGCCGCATGAATTCGGATGCCGAACGGCTCTCTGTCCGCGAGCCGGAACAAGACCACGTGGGGAGTCTGGAAGGCCATGCACGCGCTTGATCGACTACACCGGCCCGTCCTCGTGCTGAACGCCAGCTATGAACCCATCAACATCTGCGCCGCGCGGCGCGCCCTGGTTCTGGTTCTGAAGGGCGTCGCTTCGGCCGAGGAACTGACCGGCGCCGACGTGCATTCCTCGCGCCACCGCGTGCGTATCCCGTCGGTAATCCGGTTGCTCGAGTACCGGCGCATCCCGCATCAGACCCGCGCGCTGTCGCGCAAGAACATTCTGATGCGGGACCGCTACACCTGCCAGTATTGCCATCGCACCATGCCCTCCAGCGAGCTGACGCTCGATCACGTGATTCCCCGCTCGCGCGCGGGCGAAACCACGTGGGAGAACCTGGTGGCGTGCTGCCATCCCTGCAATAACCGCAAGGGGAACCGCACGCCCGAGGAAGCGGGCATGAAACTGGCGCGCCTGCCGCGGCCTTTCAGCCTGCACACCAGCCGGCACCTGATGCGGCTGATGGGCAAGGCCGACGATCAGTGGCGCAAGTATTTGTTCTATTAGCACCGCCGAAGAGGCTTTCGTGAAAGCGATCGTATACACACGATACGGACCGCCGGACGTGTTGCAGTTCGCGGAGATAGCGGCGCCCGTGCCGGCG
>CAYVPZ010000712.1:0-2883 GCA_964453955.1 uncultured Solibacteraceae bacterium
GCTCCTGATCCCACGCCACGCCCTTCTTCGTGCCGAAGATCTCGAAGCGCAGATGGTTCTTGCGTCCGGCCGAGACCTGGCTCACCGTGAAAGCGCCGTGCGCGCGCGGGCCCAGTTTGAGCAGCACCGCGCCGTAGTCGTCGGTGTCCACGGGCATCGCCTCGTACTCCTCGCCCCCGGCCAGCTTGCCGCCGAAGGTCTCCACCGGTCCCCTCGGCTTCCTGCGGGTGGCGTGGAAGGTCGCCAGATCCGCGCACACCGCGGTGATGCGCAGCCCGGTCACGTGCTGAATCATGTCCATCCAGTGCGACCCGATATCGCCCATGGCCCGCAGGGGCCCGTTCACGCTCGCGTCCACGCGCCAGTTCCAGTCGGTGTCGTACAGCAGCCAGTCCTGCGAATAGGTGCCCTGCACAAGAAGGATCTCGCCCAGCTCGCCGTGTGCCGCCATCTGGCGCGCCTGCTGCACCAGCGGGTAATAGCGCAGGTTGTGCTCCACGCAGTTGGCAAGGTTCGCGCGGGCGGCCGTGGTGGCCAGGTCCCGCGCCTCGGCCACTGATACCGTCAGCGGCTTTTCGCACACCACGTGCTTGCCCGCTTCCAGGGCGGCCCTGGCCACCTCATGATGCAGCGCGTTTGGCGTGAGCACGTGGACGGCCTCGATCTCCGGGTCGGCCAGAATAGTCCGATAGTCGCCGGTGGCGCGCTGGATTCCATGCAGCCCGGCGAACTCGCGCGCTCTCGCTTCATCCACGCTGGCCACCGCCGCGATCTCGACATTGCCGAGACGGTTGATCGCCTCCGCGTGCGTTCTGCCCATGAACCCCGTGCCGATCAACGCCGTTTTGATGACAGACATCCTTCTATGTATCCTCCTGTTCACAGAGTGGCCTATGGGATGCACCACCTAAACCTGGTAAACTGAGATTAGATTCTATCGAAATGCGCGCCCGAATACGTCTGGGTCGAGGCCGGAGGGTAAAGCAGAGGAAGCCGGAGGTCCAGCGCCTGGCGCAGGGACTGTCGGTGCTGCTGCAACCTGCTGTCCTGGTTGCTTTTGTCCTTTTTGCCTGGCGCTTCGGAACGGATCTCGGCTGGACCCGGGACTTTGTCATTTCCACCGGCCCCTTCTCGCACTGGCAAACGTGGCTCGCTATCGCCGTCGCTTTGCAGGTGGCGGCGATCGCACTGAATCGCCGCGGCAACGCCAAACCCCTCCCGAAATCCGAAGAACCGGCACCGGAATCGATTCTGAAATCGGAATTCGACCGCGTGCTCTAACCCCACTACAACATTCCCGATAAATGTTTCGGGACGTGACGGCGCTGGAAACTTCTCGTTGTTCCTTGCATCTAACGGGACAGGTGCAGGGAGTCATGTCAGTTGCAGAGATCGTGGCTGGGGTTCCGGCGCGCGCCACCGCGGGCGTGGCCGAGCGTCTTCGCCCCGCTTTCCGTCAAATAGCCGCGTGGCGCCGGGCCGCGGCCGATCCGCTGGCTTTTCTCATCCGCAGCCTCGCGCTTGCCTCGGGCGTGCTGGGCGTGTGGCGCCTGGGCAACGACCTCGGCTGGACTCAGGATTTCTTCATCGCCGCCGGAGTCGGGTCCCACTGGCAGATTTGGCTGGCGCTCGCCGCCGCTCTGAACGCCGCCGCGAACTTCATCCAGCGTGCCGCGCGCCGGACCCGCGCAGAGTCGCATTAGCGCGAGTTCCCGGCGAGCTATCTGCTATCCTCTTGTTCAAGAGGGTCGCGAGTTTCCATGGCGTACGGCAGCAAATTCCGTTCGCCGGGGGCGTTGTATTTCCCCGGCTTCCCGAACGGCGTGAAGTGGCTTCTCATCTCCAACGCCGCCATTTTCATACTGGGCTTCTTCGCCCAGGTCGCCCGTCTGGATGTGCCCTGGGAACTCTTCGAACTGCAGCCGGCGGCCGTGGTCAGGCTGTTGTTCGTGTGGCAGCCGGTTACCTACATGTTCCTGCATGGCGGCTTCGGCCACATCATCTGGAACATGCTGGCGTTGTGGATGTTCGGCGCGGACATCGAAACCGCCTGGGGCACCCGCCGGTTTCTGCAGTTCTACTTTTTTTGTGGCGTCGGCGCTGGCCTGTGCGTCATTGCCCTGAACTACCTGCTCCCCTGGGGCAATCCCAATTCGCTGACCCTGGGTGCATCGGGGGCCATCTTCGGCATCCTCATGGCCTACGCCATGATGTTCCCCAATCGGACCATTCTGTTCAGCTTCCTGATCCCCATCCAGGTGAAGTGGTTCGTCCTGATCATCGGAACGGTCACCTTTATGATGTCGTTCCAGGCCAACAACGGCGTCAGCAGCTTCGCCCACCTGGGGGGTCTGTTATTTGGCTTTGTCTTCATCCGAACCATGCGCCAGCGCAAGGGCGTGCGCATCCGGGTGGTTGGGCCCACGCTGGGGGAGCGGTACCGGCAATGGAAGGTGCAGCGCAACAAGAAGAAGTTTCAGGTATACCTGAAGAAGCAGGGCGACCGGGACCGCTGGGTGAATTAGGCGCCCGCCGAAACGTCCGCCGCGCCGCATACGTCTGGTCTTTGGTATAGTCCCAGAAGTGTCATGAAAACCTCCAGGTTAGCCGTACTTCTCGCCGCAAGCTGCGCGACCGTCCTCCTGGCTGCTTTCCTGTTTGCTCAGGAAGGACCGCAAACGCCCTCTTCCGACACCGTGGCCAAACCCCGCAAGCCAGCGGACACCGAGGCCCAGCCGGAGCAGCCGAACATCCCTTCCGAGTACCACAAAAAGGACGAGGTCCCCGAGGCCACCTTCAGCAGCAACGCCACCACGGTTTCGGTGGACGTGGCCGTGCTGGACAACAAGGGCCGCTTCCTGCCCAACATCCCCGCGGACCGGT
>CAYVPZ010000713.1:0-2871 GCA_964453955.1 uncultured Solibacteraceae bacterium
CGGCTGGGCGAACATCGAGGTGACGCTGGACATCATGATGGCGGCCTACATGGCGCCGGGCGTCTCCGGCATTATCGTGTACGAGGGCACTTTCCCGAACGATGTGCTGAACCGCATGGCCACCGACAACCTGGCCAGCCAGCTCAGTTCGTCCTGGTGCTTCAGCCCGACCAACGCCACCACGGACCAGATCTTCGAGCAGATGATTGCACAGGGCCAGTCGATGTTCCAGGCGTCGGGCGACAGCGGAGGCTACACGGGCTGGATCATGCCGCCGGCGGACGACCCGAACATCACCATTGTGGGCGGCACCAGTTTGACCACGGCGGGCGCGGGCGGCCCATGGCAATCGGAGACCGCCTGGTCTGGCAGCGGCGGAGGGATCAGCACCGTGTGGGCGATTCCGAGCTATCAGCAGGCGGTGAACATGACCGCGGCCGGCGGGTCCACAACCATGCGCAACATTCCCGACGTGGCTCTGCTCGCCGACATTCAGATCTACCTGATTTGCGACGACGGGCAGGCGATGTCCATTGGCGGCACCAGCGCGGCCACGCCTTTGTGGGCCGGTTTCCTGGCCCTGGCGAACCAGCAGGCGGCGGCGAACGGGAAGCCGCGGGTGGGGTTCCTCAATCCCGCGATCTACCCTATTGGCCTCTCCTCGGGTTTCCACAGCGATCTGCACGACATCACCACCGGAAACAACGGGAAATTCAGCGCCCTGCCCGGCTACGATCTGGCCACCGGATGGGGCACGCCCGCGGGCCAGCCGCTGATCAACGGCCTGACCGGGGTATCGAATCCGCCGCCGGCATTTACCTTGTCCGCGTCCACGTCCGCGCCTTCGGTGAGGGCGGGAGGAAGCGCCAGCGCCACCATCACGGTGAACCCGGAGAACGGTTTCAGCGAAGCGGTGAGCCTGGCTGTGTCCGGCCTTCCGACGGGTGTAACCGGAGAGTTCAGCCCGGCGGCGGCCACGAGCACCAGCACCCTGACACTCTCCGCGAGCAGTTCCGCGCCGGCGGCAACATCGACGGTCACGATAGCGGGCGCCGCAGGCCAGCTGACCGCCACCACGAGGGTGACACTTACGGTGACCGACGCGCCGGTATTGTCGGGTTCCAGTCTCAGCCCCAGTGCCGCGGCGGCAGGCGGGCCGGGTTTCACGCTTACCGTTAACGGCACCGGTTTTGTCACCGGCGCGATGGTGATGTGGAATGGAACGGCAGTTTTGACGAGCTTCGTCAGCACGACGCAGTTGACGGCCTGGGTTCCCTCAGCCCTGATCGCCTCGGCGGGTACGGCGACGCTGACCGTGGTGAACCCCGGCGGCGTTGCTTCGGGTGGAGTGAGCTTCCCGATAGAGGCAGCCACGCTGGCGTATTCGCTAACGCTCAACGTCAGCGGCCTCGGTTTTCTCGCGGCGAGTCCACAGCCCGGGTCGAACGGGCTGTACGCGTCGGGGAGCTACGTGTGCCTGACCGCCACGCCAAGCGCGGGCTGGGTGTTCAGCTCCTGGAGCGGGTCCACGCTGAACACGTCAAACTGCCTGGTAATGAACGGCAGTGCGTCGGTGACCGCGATTTTCGTCTCGGCCCCGCTGTCTTTCGTTCCCATGCCCCCATGCCGCGTTGTCGACACGCGAAACCCAACCGGTCCCTTCGGAGGCCCGTCGATCAACGCCGGCACCGCGCGGAGCTTTACCCTCCCCGGCAGCACGACTTGCAATATTCCTGCCGGCGCCGCTGCGTATTCACTGAACGTGACCGTGGCGCCCCCGGGCCCCCTGGACTACATAACCGTCTGGCCCAGCGGAGCCGCGCAGCCTGTGGTCTCCACCCTGAACTCGCTGGACGGGCGCATTAAAGCCAACGCGGCCATCATTCCGGCGGGTACCAATGGGGCGGTGAGCGTGTATGCCACCAACACCACCGATCTGATACTGGACATCGACGGCTATTTCGTGCCCGCCGGCAGCGATGCCAGCGCCCTGGCCTTCTATCCGCTGACGCCCTGCCGCGTCGCCGACACCCGCTACTCGAGCTTCGGTTCGCTGGGACCGCCGTCGCTGAGCGCCGGTCAGTCGCGCAGCTTTGATGTGCTCTCCAGCGCCTGCAACGTGCCTTCGACCGCACAGGCGTATTCGCTGAACTTCACCGTGGTGCCGAGCGGGCCGGTGAACTACATCACTACGTACCCCACCGGCCAGGCGCAGCCGCTGGCTTCCACGCTGAACGACATGACCGGGACGGTCACCGCGAACGCGGCCATGGTGCCGGCGGGGATCGGCGGGGCAGTGAGCGTCTACAGCTACAGCGCCACGGATCTGCTGATCGACATCGACGGCTACTTCGCGCCGCCGGCGACGGACGGACTATCGCTGTACAACCTGACCCCCTGCCGCGTGCTGGACTCGCGGGTGCCCTCCGGAACTCCGCCGTTCACCGGAGAGAAGGACGTGAATGTAACCGGGAGCGGCTGCGGGGCGCCGTCTTCGGCACAGGCGCACGTATTCAACGCCACGGTGGTGCCGCCGGGGCCGATGAACTACCTCACCCTGTGGCCGCAGGGCGGGACCATGCCCGTGGTATCAACGCTGAACGCGATGGATGGAGCCGTCACTTCGAATATGGCCCTGGTGCCCACCAACAACGGATCGATCTCCGCCTATGTGGACATGCCCGAAACCACGTACCTGATATTGGACATATTTGGCTACTTCGCACCGTGATGGGGTTCCTCCCCTGGCGTTACGGCGCGAAGTAACCGAAGAGGTCCAGTATCAGATACGTGGTGCTGGGAACGTACACGTACGATGAGATGGAGCCGTTGGCGGTGGGTACCAGCGGCATATTCGAAGTGATGGCCCCG
>CAYVPZ010000714.1:0-2869 GCA_964453955.1 uncultured Solibacteraceae bacterium
GCCGGGTTTCGCGGCCTGGGGCAGTATTTCCCACGATGCCTTCTGGTCTTCGGGAACCGGCGCCCACCAGTGCGCGGGGTACGCTGCGCACAGCAACAGCACCGTCGAAACCACCCCGTGGCCCATAAGTGAAATCGATCATAACACCCTCGTGGCGCGGCCTAATGTGAGATTCTAAGTTTCAGGTTCCGACGTGCGCCATTCGGTCGATCCCGGCAGACGCAGCTTTCTCATCCGGTCGTGCCAGGCGGCTTCCGCGACGCTGATGCGCGTTGGATGGGGCGGGTCCAGGCCACCAACGGCGCCTTCGGCCGGCGGCGGGTTTCACCTCGATCCCCACTATCGCGAGCAGACGCCGCTCGATGCCGCGTTCCTCAGGACGAAGCCGGGCTTCGACGATTTCATCACGGAGAAGTATCACGATCAGATCGCCGCTACTCTGGAGGAATGGAGCGAGGGCCTGCGGGAATCTCCGCGGCATCTTCAGGCAATCGAGAAGGCGCTTGCCGCGGTTTTCGAAGGGACCTCCGCGCGGCCGGCCGAATCCCTTCTGATCCGTCCAGGCGCGGCGCTGGAGGTTCGCCGAATTGTCTTCCCGTCGCCGGCGTCGCCTGACGCGGCCGCGTTTCTTGAGGACTTCCGCTCGGCCCTGAGCGTCTTTTCGTCGATTGTGACCGCCGAGTTTCAGGTGACCGGAATCGACGCCCTTCCGGACCGGCTGCGGACCCGGGTGCGCTATGAGCTGGTGGGAACGGGCCAGGGATTTCATCGCGAGCAGCGCGTGGGATTCTGGGATCTCGAGTGGGAAGCGGCAGCCACGGGAGAATACCGCGTGCGCGTCTGGCGCATGGAGGGCGAAACACGCAGCCGCTCCGCCGAACCCTGTTATGCGGATGTTACTCGGGCGGCATTCGGAGCGAACGCTTCTTACTCCGGCCAGTTACTCCACGGAACAGATTACTGGCGCACGGTTCTGGATGGCGCATGCGGCATCGACATATACGGTCATCACGGCGTTTCCGTCGGGGACGTCGATGGTGACGGGTTCGACGATCTTTATGTTTGCCAGCCGGCGGGTTTGCCCAACCGGCTTTATCGGAACCGCGGGGATGGAACGTTCGAGGACATCACCGGCGATTCCGGCGTGGGAATCCTTGAAAACACCGCCTGCGCGCTCTTCATCGACGTCGATAACGATGGGCGTCAGGATCTGGTGGTGGTGCGCTCCAACGGGCCGCTCTTGTTCCTGAACGAGGGCGGCGGCAAGTTTCGCCTGAAGCCCGATGCATTTCAGTTCGCCAGCCCGCCACAGGGCACATTCACCGGCGCGGCGGCGGCGGACTATGACCGCGACGGCTGGCTCGATATTTACTTTTGTCTGTACGTCTACTACCAGGGCACGGATCAATATAAGTATCCGGTTCCTTATTACGACGCGGAAAACGGGCCTCCCAATTTTTTCGTGCGCAACAACCGCGATGGCACCTTTCGCGACGTCACCGCGCAGACGGGCCGCGACAAGAACAACACGCGCTATAGTTTTTGCTGCGGCTGGAACGACTACAACGGCGATGGCTGGCCCGACTTATACGTAGTCAACGATTTCGGCCGAAAAAACCTCTACCGCAACAACGGCGATGGAACTTTCACCGACGTCGCGCCCGAGGCCGGGGTGGAAGACGTGGGCGCGGGCATGAGCGTCAGCTGGCTCGATTACGACAATGACGGCGCCCCGGACCTGTACTCGGCCGACATGTGGACGGCCGCGGGCGAGCGCATCTCCATGCAGGAGAACTTCAAGAACAGCTCGCCGGAATCGGTGCGAGCGCTCTATCAAAAACACGCCATGGGCAATTGCCTGTTCCGAAACCGCGGCAACGGCGCGTTTCAGGACGCCACCGCCACGAGCGGGGTGGGCATGGGGCGCTGGGCGTGGTCGAGCGACGCCTGGGACTTCGATCACGACGGCTTCCCCGACATCTACGTCGCCAACGGCATGCTTTCCGGCCCGGTGCGTGAGGATTTGAACAGCTTTTTCTGGCGTCAGGTGGTGGCTAATTCGCCGGATGAGGCCCGGGCTTCGCACGATTATGAGCAGGGATGGAACGCCATCAATGAGTTGATTCGCGCCGACTACACCTGGAGCGGCTACGAGCGCAACGTGTTCTACGCGAACAATCGGGATGGAACCTTCTCCGACGTTTCCGGCGCGCTGGGCCTGGATTTTCTGGAGGACGGCAGAGCCTTCGCGCTGGCCGATTTCGATCACGACGGGCGGCAGGAAGTGTTTCTGAAGAACCGCAACGCGCCGCAGTTGCGCCTGTTGCGGAACGTAATGGAGGAACTGCCGCCCGCGATCGCTATCCGGCTTCGCGGCCACAAAAGCAATCGCGACGCTATCGGCGCGGCCATCACGGTGGAAACCGAATCGGGCCGCCAGACCCGGATGCTGCAGGCGGGATCGGGGTTTCTTTCCCAGCACAGCAAGGAAATGTTCTTCGGCCTGGGGACGTCCAGGGGCCCGGCTAACTTGACCATCCGCTGGCCTGACGGTCTGGTTCAGAAACTCGAAGGGATTCCGCCGAACCACCGGGTGTGGGTGGAGGAGGGACTCGAATCGCACCGGGTAGAGCCGTTCCGGGCGCGTTCGCCTTTCGCCGCCGGGCCGCAGGAAAGCGAAACGCTTCCGGCCACGGCGGAGACGTGGCTGCTGGCGCCTGTCCGGGCACCCGATTTTTCTCTTCCGGATGCATCCGGCCGCGTTTGGACTTTGTCTTCGCTTCGCGGCAAGCCGGTACTGCTCAGTTTCGTGGCGAGGCGGCCCGAGGGGGGCGAAGACAAAAGCGTGGCGACCCGCGGCCTGCAGAGG
>CAYVPZ010000715.1:0-2855 GCA_964453955.1 uncultured Solibacteraceae bacterium
CGACCGCAACAAACTGTTCTTCTACTCCGCCTTCGAGTACATGGAACAGCAGCAGGCGGGCACGCTGCACAACTACTTCATCCCGACACCGCAGATGATGCAGGGCAACTTCAGCCCGGCCTACCTGTCGAGTCTGGGTTCGAATTTCGCTAACAATTACGGTGCGGACGTCGCGAACCTGGGCGGCAACGCGGGCGCGGCCAACTTCCCGGGCGGCATGATTCCGGCCAACATGCTGAATGCGGATTCGGCCGTCATGTATAAGACGATGCCGGCTCTGAATACGACGCCGACCGCCAACTCGGCTGGCGCCGATTATGAGTATCTGCTCGGGCCGCCGCAGAATCGCTGGGAACTCCGGCTGCGCGGCGACTACAACATCAGCGACAACACGAAGTTGTTCTTCTCGTGGAACCGCCAGATTGAACACGACGACAACCCCATCAACATCTGGTGGTGGCTGGCTGGCGCTCTGCCGTATCCGTCGGATATGCCCGCCAATCAGGCATCGAACGTGTACAGCGCGAACCTGACCCACGTCTTCTCCCCGACCCTGACCAACGAGTTCGTGTTCGCGGAAGCCGAATTCCTGAACCCGATCAACCTGGCCACCCCCAGCGCGGTGGATCCCGGCAAGCTCGGATACACCCAGACACCCTTATTCCCGACGGGCGCTCCGTACACCCCGCAGATCCCCAATATGTTCAGCGGCTGGTCCGGCAGCGGAAACTTCGGCGGGTATTCGGCCTATACGTTTGGCGACAAGGGCTTCTCGCAAGCCGGTTTCGGCAAGTTCTCCCAGGCGCCGAACATCTCCGACAACGTCAGCAAGGTGTGGGGTACGCACACCCTGAAGTTTGGCGTCTATTGGGACTTCGCCCGCAACGAGCAGACCGAAGGAAACGTCCAGGACTCGCAACAGGGCACCAACGAGTTCGAGAACTGGGGCGCCACGAGTACCGGCAATCCGGTGGCCGATTTCGTGTCGGGGCGGCCGACTGCTTTCTACCAGTCAAACGGCTTCCCGACGTACGACCAGAGGTACTACCAATATTCGTTCTACGCGCAGGATTCGTGGAAGGTCAGCCGCCGGTTGACCCTCACCTACGGACTTCGCTTCGAGCACATGGGTCAATGGGTAGGCAGCAACGGCCCCGGCCTCGCGGTATGGGATCCGGCCACCTACAACAACACCTCCTCGGCGCCGGCGTGGACCGGACTGGAATGGAATGCCATCGACAGCGCCATTCCGCTCTCCGGCGAACCGTCCAAGGCGCTGTTCTACGAACCGCGCGTGGGTGGGGCGTACGATCTGTTCGGAAACGGCAAAACGGTTATCCGCGGCGGTCTCGGGGTGTACCGCTACCAGATCTCGGATAACGACGCCTCCGGTGGCGCCCTCAACGCGCCGCTGGGCTTCGAAAGCCTGGGAACCACCTGGGGATGCTGCGTTGGATTCAACTCGTTCAACCAGTACTCGCCGGCGCTGGGACTGGCCGGTCTGGGCAGCGGCCCCTCTGAGATCATGCAGATGGGCGACGGCCGGACGCCGCATACGATGACCTACAACGTCACCATTTCGCAGCGCGTTCCGTGGAATTCCGTGGCGGAATTCCAGTACTCGGGCAACCGCAGCCGGGATATGCTGGTAGACAGCGCGCTGGCGAATCAGGACCTGATTCCGGAAGGCGCTTTCTTCGGGCCCGACCCGCTCACGGGCGTGGTTAACAACCCGAACTCGGGCAGCTTCCCGACCAACGACTACTACCCGCTGCACAACTACACCGGGATGACGCTGATCAGCCACGGCAGCTATTCGAACTACAACGCGTTCATCGCGACGTGGCAGAAGCAGACCGGGCGCATCACCTTCACCACCAATTACACCTTCAGCAAAGCTCTGGGCACCCGCGACGGCGAAACCGACAACGGCGCCGGACAGGGCACCCTGATGGATCCGTTCAACCTGGCCGCCAATTATGGCGTGCTCGGATTCGACCATACGCAACTGCTGAACCTGGCGTATGTGTTCAACCTGCCCAGCCCGGTTCACGGCAACCCATTCCTGGGTGGCGTGGTGAACGGATGGGAGTTGTCGGGCATTACTCAGCTCGACAGCGGCGCCCCGATTCAACCGAATGCGGGCGGCGAAATGAACGTCGGCTATCCGGGCAAGTTCATCGACGAAGGTCTCGGTTCCAACGATCCGGGTTACGGGCAGGCGCAGTTCCAAGGGACCAACGCCTGGCCGAACTCCGCCATGTACCTGGTGGTGACCTGCGATCCGCGCAAGGGCCTGAGTTCGGGGCAGTATTTCAACCCGGCGTGCTTCGCCCCGGAGACCACCGTGGGACAGCAGGGAGCGTTCATCTGGCCGTACATCAAGGGGCCGGCGTACTTCAACAGCGACCTCTCCTTGTACAAGAACTTCCAGTTCAAGGAACACCAGAACGTCCAGTTCCGGTTCCAGACCTACAACTTCCTGAACCATCCGCTGCCGGAGTTCAATGCCAGCGGAAGCAACTCGGACCTGGGTCTAAACTTCAACTCGAACAACTACCTGGTCATGACCAACCAGAACGCCCTGACCACAGGGAAGCCTCTGAATACGGTTGGCCGGCGCGTTGTGATGATGAGCGTCAAGTACAACTTCTAGCCGGTTCCCAGCGAACCGCGGATCAACAGGGGGTGGCCGCTTGCCGCCCCCTTTTTTTATGATGGAATGATATTCTTCCGGCACCGTGAAATCAATTTTTATTTTTTCTAATTGCTGCAGTGTAGCAATCAATGTAGTCGGAGAAACATATGCACCCAGGCTAATCTGCCTCAAGCCCATGATGCCGCTGAAAGGCGCT
>CAYVPZ010000716.1:0-2855 GCA_964453955.1 uncultured Solibacteraceae bacterium
ACCGTCAACGCGTGTGACCACGTTCTTCCCTGGTCGACTGACAGGTAAAACACGCTGTCGACCTGATCGTCGGACCGAACGACGTAGGCGCACGCGATTAGGTGGTTCGCATGCGTCGCATCCGCGCCCACATAGCTCTCGTAGTGCCTCACGGTGGGCTGAGAAGAACTTATCTGAACATTCTGTCCCACGATGTACGGTGGCGGCTCCTGTCCGAAAGCGCCGACGCAGGCAGAGAGCGCAACCAGCAGGAGTGACGGCGGCAAAATCCGCACGCAGGTTCTCATTAACATGAGACCCTGTTTCGACTTCGGCATTCCTGTGCTACGCGTGACGCGGATTGAGGACGTCATTTCAAGTAGAGTGTATCCTGGCCTAGAGCTAAAACCAACAATGGAAATGGGCCAACCAAGAACAGAGCTGGCCGCCTGAGGTCTTGCAACGGGAACAACTGGTCCAGGCCCTCGTCCGGTACCCAGATTCCGATATTGCCGGATATCGCTGCGCACCGGGATGATGTTATCGCCACCCGGTTAGCCCCTTAAAGAGTCACGCTGCGACGCGGGCTCTTTGAACTGGTCTACCTTCAGAATCTCGGAACTATTCCGATCGAATAAGCCCGCAAGGTCCAGACCGATTTCACCTGACACCAGACACGAAGGGAGAACTCTTCTCGAAACTTCCGGTCCCTGCCAGCATTAGCGACCCGCGCGGTGGCTGGCAGAACGCTTCTGCGGTGCTGGCCTATGTGAACACGGCTTCGGGCCGCGGCAGCAGCTTTGTTGTTTCTGCGCCAGAGTGAGCAGATTGCGAACGGGCTAGCGGTGGAAGTGCATTTCGAAGATGGTGTCTTTGCCGGCTTCCGTCTTGGTCCACTTTTCAGTGAAGTGGTCGGCATCGGTAAACTCGATCACTAGTTGTCTCATGTGCGGCGCGGTCGGACCGTGCAGATTGCTGGCGCCGACGAAAGTAAATTCGATCTGTCTCGGAGATCCAGTGAGGGGCCCGGTGGCAAGTCGCGCGATGTGGCCATCCGGCGTCAGCGCACAAAAGTGCGTGGCCAGTAATTTACTGCCATCGCGCGTGTAGATAGATATTTCGTTGTCGGAAGGTGTGCCGAGAGTCTCCTCGATGGCTTTGCCGTTGGATACCGCACGAATCGAGGCTGTCATTGTGCCGAAGCCTGGAAGGTCTGCGTGCCACTCGCCGGCGAGCGAACGCAGATGGTCAAAGGCATCGGGAGTCTGGGCGCCCGCGAGATCGGCGAACCAGCCGAAAAGCAGGAGCGCGACAAGGTTCCTCATTTCAAGAGGCTATCACTAATAATCGTCCGCCATCCGGAACCTTGCTAACTAACCTGCGGATGTGTCCTCCTCAACGGTAAACGGCACGGAAGTGGTGAACTTATACGCTCGTGGTGTCCCAGAGCCTTTCCCCGCTGCCGGCCAATAGAATGTTAGAACCCCAGCGGGAGAAATTGCGATGTCGTACGCATTGGCGTACTCTTTCGCACCGCCCGACTTATAGTCGACATACAGAGTGACCTTTGCCATTTATCCAGCCTCCCGGAACCATGAGTCTTATTCTGGCTTCGACACGCTAGAGTATAACAGCAACATCACTCAGCTCCAAAACCGGCGCGCCACCGGCACCGCTGCCCCGCCGAGCCGGGCTCCCCTCCCTTTACTCCCCTGTATTCCCTCTACTTCCTTTAATCCCCGTCCACCCACTGCGCTACCCTGAGTCCATGCCCCTCCCCGATTCCTTCTTTGGACGGAAATTCGCCATCGCCACCGGCGATCTGGAGGGCTGGCTGGCCCAGGCGCTCGCCTCCGGCGGCGATTACGCCGACCTCTACTTCGAATACCTGGCCACCAGCAGCATCGGCATGGACGAATCCATCGTCAAAAGCGCCGTGCAGGGCGTCTCGCTCGGCGTCGGCGTGCGCGTCATCTCCGGCGAGAAAACCGGCTACGCCTACAGCGACAATCTCAGCCCCGAGACCATCGGCAAGGCCTGCCGCTTGGCCGCCATGATCGCCGCCGGCCCCTCGAAGGTCGATAAGACCTCGCTCGACGAAGATCGCCCTGCCCGAAATCTCTACCCGGTCCTGACCGCGCCCACCGAGACCAGTCTCGCCGAGCGCGCCGATCTGGTGAAACGCGCCGACATCACCGCCCGCGCCTCGGACCCCCGCATCTTCCAGGTGCAGGCCTCCTGGGTGGACAGCCTGCGTCACATCCTGGTCGCCACCAGCGACGGCTCCATCACCACCGATCGCCAGCCCATGGCCCGCCTGAATGTGCGCGTTCTGGCGCGTGAAAACGGCGGCATGCCGCAAAGCGGTTATTCCGGCGGCGGCGGCCGTATCGGGCTCGACCAGTTTACCGGCGCAAAAAGTCCGGAAGCCTTCGCCCGCGAGGCCGCCCGCCAGGCCATCGTGCAACTGGAAGCGGTGGAAGCCCCGGCCGGCGAGATGCCCGTCGTCCTCGGCCCCGGCTGGCCCGGCATCCTGCTCCACGAGGCGGTGGGCCACGGGCTCGAGGCCGACTTCAACCGCAAGGGCGTCTCCGCCTTCTCCGGCCGCATCGGCCAGAAGGTGGCCAGCGAGCTTTGCACCGTCATGGACGACGGCGCCATGGAGCATCGCCGCGGCTCCCTCAACGTGGACGACGAAGGCACACCCACGCGCCAGAACCTGCTCATCGAAAACGGCGTCCTGCGCGGGTACCTTGCCGACAAGCTCTCCAGCCGGTTGCTCGGCCAGCCCAGCACCGGCAACGGCCGCCGCGAGAACTATCAGAACATCCCCATGCCCCGCATGACCAATACCTTCATGCTGGCGGGCCACAGCG
>CAYVPZ010000717.1:0-2854 GCA_964453955.1 uncultured Solibacteraceae bacterium
CGTGCAGAATGCCGTACCAGCTATGGACGTTGGCGATAGCCTGCGAGTCGGCGTCGGCGAGCGGCCGCACGAGCGGGTATTCGAGCTGCACCTTGGTCATTAGTCTATTTATAACAGCACACCGGGAGGGGAGCGCCGGTTACCGCTCGCCGAGCTTCCAGACAATCTGGCGCAGCATGCCCATCCACGCTTCGGCATCGTGGGCGGGGATATTCAGGCGGCGGATCATGCGGCGAATCTTCGCGGGCGTGGAGAGCGTGCGGGCATAGCCGGATTGGCGAAGCGCCTCCAGCAGATATTCGGTGATGCGGTCCACTTCGGCCGATCCGGCGGTCTTGCG
Source organism: uncultured Solibacteraceae bacterium (assembly GCA_964453955.1). GTDB lineage: Bacteria > Acidobacteriota > Terriglobia > Bryobacterales > Bryobacteraceae > CAWACP01. The sequence goes on from CAYVPZ010000717.1 coordinate 341, forward strand.
CGGCTCCGGTTTGCCCGTGGCGGGCCGGCGGATCAGCTCGTAAAGGCACACGGCCACGGCCTGGCCGAGGTTCATGGAGCCGTGCTCCTCGTGGGTGGGAATGCGGATGAGCCAGTGGCACCAGCTCAGATCCTCGTTGGAGAGGCCGAATTTCTCCGAGCCGAACAGAAGGGCCACGCGCCCGCCGGCCAGCGCGCGGCGGATAAGCCGTCCCCCGTATTCGAGCCGCCGCAGCGGGTGCTGCAGTTGCCGGTGTCCGATGGAGGTGGTGCCCACCACCAGCGGGCAATCGGCCACGGCGGCGGCGATGCTGGGGTACTCGACGGCGTGGCCGACCACCGCGCTGGCCCCCACCGCCGAGCGCGCCTCCCGGAAAGCCACCTCGTACGCGTTCACGACGCCCAGCGAGGGGAAGCCGAAATTGCTCATGGCTCGGGCGGCCGCGCCGATGTTCAGCGGATTGCGCGGCGAGACCAGCACCACGCGCAGATTGGCGGCCGGGCTCTCAGGTTCGCTCAACGCGCCCTCGCGGATAGCGCAGGCCAAAGGCCTGCTCCACAATTGGAGCTGTAGAGCAGGCGTTTTCGCCTGCGGCAGCCAACCTATTGCTCGAGGTAGGTATAGCCGTTCAGGCCCTCTTCATAGAACCGCAGCAGGCGCCCGGCCTCTTCGTAGCCGATGCGGCCCTCGCGCAACGCCGATTCGACGTCGGCGCGGAACTGCTCGATCAGCGCGCGCGCGCTGTACTGCACGTAATCGAGCACCTCGCGCACCGTGTCGCCCTTCACTACCGTGTTCAGCACCACTTCGCCGCTCTCGCCCAGGCTGACATGGACGGCGTTGGTGTCGCCGAACAAATTGTGCAGATCGCCGAGGATCTCCTGGTAGGCGCCCACCAGAAACGAGCCGAGGATGTACGGCTGCCCGTTGAACGCGTGCAGGGGCAGGGTGCGCTTGATATCGCGCCGGTCGATGAACTGATCCACCTTGCCGTCGGAATCGCAGGAGATGTCGCCGAGCACGCCCTGCCGCGTGGGCGATTCCTCAAGGCGATGGATGGGCATGATCGGGAAAAGCTGTTTCACCGCCCAACTGTCGGGCATGCTCTGGAACAGCGAGAAATTGCAGAAGTAGGTCTCCGCCAGCAGGCTGTCCAGGATTTCCAGCTCCTCGGGCATGTACTCGAGCCCCTTGGCCATTTTCTGGATCTTGCGGCAGATGGACCAGTAAAGATTCTCGGCCTGGCTGCGCTGGGCCAGCGGCAGATAGCCCAGGCTGAACAGGTTCAGCGCGGAATCGAGCGCCTGCTGCGCGTCGTGAAAGCTCTCAAGCAGATTGCGCTGGCTGAGCGAGCGGATGGTCTCCTGCAGGTCGATGAGCGGCTGCTCGGAATCCTCGGGGATGCGCTCCACATCCTCCTCCCCGAAGCCGGTGACGCCGAGGACGTTGAACACCAGCGCGCTGTGATAGGCGGCAATGGCGCGCCCGCTCTCGCTGACGATGGTGGGGTGGGGCACCTCGGCCTCGTCGCACACGTTCTGCACGTGATAGACGACGTCGTTGGCGTATTCCTGCAGCGTGTAGTTGACGCTCGATTCGAAGTCCGTCTGCGAGCCGTCGTAGTCGATGCCCAGACCGCCGCCGACGTCCAGATACCGCAGGCCCGCGCCGGCGCGCTTCAGCTCGGTGTAGATGCGCGCCGCCTCGATCACCGCCGCCTTGATGTGGCGGATGTTGGTGATCTGGCTGCCCAGGTGGAAGTGCAACAGCTCGAGGCAGTCCTGCATGCCCAGCAGCTTCAACTGCTCCAGCGCGCGCAGGGCTTCGGTGACGGTGAGGCCGAACTTGGAGCGGTAGCCGGCGGACGATTTCCAGCGGCCCGCGCCGCGGCTGGCCAGCTTGACCCGCAGGCCGATGGACGGGCGCACGCCCACCTGCTCGGCATGCTTAATCACCAGATCCAGCTCGGTGAACTTTTCCACCACCGGGATGATGCGGCGGCCGATCTTGCGGGCCAGCGTCACCATCTCGATGTACTCGTCGTCCTTGAAGCCGTTGCAGATGATCGGCGTTTCGTTATCGGCGATGGCCAGAACGGCCAGCAGCTCCGGTTTGGAACCGGCCTCCAGACCGAACTTGTACGGCCGCCCGTACTTCAGGACTTCCTCCACCACCTGGCGCTGCTGGTTCACCTTGATGGGGTACACGCAGCAGTAGCTGCCCTTGTAGCCGTGCTCGGCGATGGAGTTCTCAAACGCCTGGTGCAGCTCCGCCAGGCGGTGCTGCAGGATTTCGCCAAAGCGCAGCAGGATGGGCAGGGAGATGCCGCGCAGCTCGAGTTTCTCCACCAGCTCCATCAGGTCGATGGCGCGGTTGGGGTCTTTGGTGGGGTGAACCCAGAGGTGGCCGTTTTCGCCAACGGAGAAATATCCCTTCCCCCAACTGGCGACGTCGTACAACTCGGCGGCGTGCGTGGTGGTCCAGCGCTCGGTTGGCTCCCACACTGCGGGCTCG
>CAYVPZ010000718.1:0-2822 GCA_964453955.1 uncultured Solibacteraceae bacterium
TGCTCGATGACGCGCGGTCCGGCGAAGCCGATCAGCGCGCCGGGTTCGGCGATGTTCAGGTCGCCCAGCATGGCGAAGCTGGCGGTGACGCCGCCGGTGGTGGGATCGGTCAGGACGCTGATAAAGGGCACGCGGGCCTCGTCCAGGCGCATCAGCGCCGCCGAAATCTTCACCAGTTGCATCAGGCTGACGGCTCCTTCCTGCATGCGCGCGCCTCCCGAAGCGGAGACGATGATCAGCGGCGTGCGGTGCTGGATGGAGCGCTCGATGGCCCGCGTGATCATCTCGCCCATCACCGCCCCCATGCTGCCGCCGATGAACTTCAGCTCCAGCACGCAGAGGTACACCTTGCGGCCGTTCAGTTTCCCGGAGACGGATATGAGGGCGTCCTTCAGGCAGGTATTCTGCTGCATGGCGTCCAGCCGCTCGAGGTAGGATTTTGAATCGACGAAGCCGAGCGGATCGGTGGACACCAGATCGGCATCCAGTTCCTCACAGGGGCCGTCATCCAGCAGGCTGTTCAGGCGCGCGCGGGCGTCGATGCGGAAGTGCCAGGCGCACTTGGGACAGACCTGCAGGTTGTCTTCGAGCGCCTTCCGCCAGATGATCTCCCCGCAGTGTTCGCACTTCTGCCAAAGCCCCTCGGTGCGCAGGCGTCGCTCCCCTTCCGCCGGCGGCGCTCCGACGGAGGGCTTCTGTCGTGTGAACCAGGCCACTGATCTTCTAGTTTGGCACAGCGGGGGCCTGTCTCGCGCGATGGCTGATGACGAGGGCGGGGCGGTGTGCTTCAGCGGCGGTGGGGCCGGGCAGTGTTGCCTGGGCATGCGCAGCGAGACGACCGCAGGAATGCGCCCGGTTCAGATCGGCGAGACGGGAACTATACGTCAAGGTGGATCGCCGAAGGTTGGCGCGTCTATCGTTCCTCATCGTGTCGTGAGCGGGCATACCCGACTCCCTTGACAGCTTCTATAATACGACTATGATAGAACTATGGAACAGGAGCCGCGGAACTATTCACTGATGAGCGGTACGGCGATTCTGTCTCCCACCTGGGATGACGGCGCTCCTTCCGAGGAATTGATCGCCCGTCTGAAGCGGGACGCGCCGGAAGGTTGCCTGCTTTGCCAGCTTGATGACATGGATGGCGAATGAAAAGAAAAACCGAAGACATCCTCAGATTCGCTGACATGCTTACGGCGATGGGAACCGAACCCCGGCTTCGCATCATGCAGGTACTTCTGTCGGCACACCCGGAAGGCCTCGTCGTGGGCGAGATCATCTCCGAATTGGGACTCTCGCCGTCTACGCTCTCACATCATTTGGAAAAGCTGAAGAACGAAGATTTGGTCACCGTGAGCCGGGAAGGGACCTATCTCCGGTACAAGGCCAACACGGAAGCCCTGCAAGAATTGCTCACGTTCCTGTACGCCGAATGTTGCACCAGGAACAACGCAATCAAACCGGAAGAGATCGTTCAAATCTGCAAGTAGGAGATGCAAGCGGTGATCAAACCAAAAGTGCTGTTCTTGTGCACCGGGAACTCCTGCCGGACTCAGATGGCAGAAGCAATGTTACGCCAGATCGCTGGCGATCGATTCGAGATCACGAGTGCCGGCGGTGATCCGACTCCAATCGATCCGGAGGCAGTGGAGGCCATGAGAGAGATCGGGATTGATATCTCCGATCAGTCGCCCAAGGATGTGGGCAGGTTCCTGGGCCAGCGGTTCACCTATGTCATCTCGTTGTGTGACCGCCAGCAAGAGCGCACATGCCCGATTTTTCCCGGAGCGATCTGGCGGCAAGCGTGGCCGATGGAAGACCCCGCGACCGTTCAATCGCAGGCGGAACGTAAAGCGCTCGTGCGCCAACTGCGAGATCAAATCCAGCACAAGGTATTCGAGTTCGCCAAACAAAACTGATTGAGAAGCATGAAAGAGGGAACGAGTGGAAATCAAGGAGATCGTGAAAGACAAGTACGGCCAGGCGGCGCTGCGAGTGACCAACGGCGGCAGTTCCTGTTGCGGAGCGTCGGCGGCTCTGGACGGTTGCTGCGATCCGATAACAACCGATCTTTACGACGCCGCACAAAAAGGTGAGTTGCCCGAGACGGCCGTATTGGCGTCACTTGGATGCGGCAACCCTACCGCTCTGGCGGAGTTGAAACCCGGCGAGACGGTCCTCGACCTTGGATCGGGCGGCGGAATTGACGTACTGTTGTCGGCGAGGCGCGTCGGCCCGTCGGGGAAGGCGTTTGGTCTGGACATGACGGACGAAATGCTGGTTCTGGCAAACGAGAATAAGCGCAAAGCCGGCGCGGAGAATGTTGAGTTCCTGAAAGGGGAAATCGAGCACATCCCGCTTCCCGATAACAGCGTGGATGTCATCATCTCGAATTGCGTCATCAATCTGACCGCCAGCAAGGACCGCGTTCTGCAGGAAGCGTTTCGGGTGCTCAGGCCCGGTGGCCGATTCGCCGTCTCCGATGTCGTGACGAAAGGCGAGATGTTGCCGGAGATTCGGCAGAGCGTCCTGTTATGGGTGGGGTGCGTTGCCGGGGCGCTGGAAGAGAACGAGTACAAGGCGAAGCTGGAGACGGCGGGATTTGAGAACATCGACATCGAACCTACTCGTGTCTACCGAGTAGAGGACGCTCGTGCCTTTCTGAGCGGCCAGGGCATTGACGTTGACGCCATCGCCCCGCAGGTTGACGGCAAGTTTCTCAGCGCCTTTATTCGAGCTGTCAAGCCCGCAACGTCCGGCTCGTGTTGCGGCCCCTCCTGCCGTGCCTGATCGAATGAGTTTCGCACGGCGGCTGGTATCCG
>CAYVPZ010000719.1:0-2813 GCA_964453955.1 uncultured Solibacteraceae bacterium
CCGCGATCCTGCTCACGTTTATCGTCTCGCGCAGGGAGCTGCCGGAAGGGTACGCGGCCATCCCGGCGCACGCGGCCCTGGTGACGCTGGCCCTGCTGCTGGTCATCTACGTCGCCAGTGCGGCGGTCCGAACCCTGGTCCAGCGCCGTTGCTTCACGTTGCTCGAAACGGCGCAGACGACGGCGGCGCTGGGGGTGAGCATCGGCGGCGCGGCGGTGATGGTGGCGGACAGCGCCAGCGCCACGGCGGCGCTTGGTTTGCTCGCTCTGGCCGGCGGGCTGGCCTGCTACGTGATTTCCTTCGCCGTGGTCGGTTTGCGGATCAAGTGGAATTTCCGCGCGTGGGCGACGTTTGGTCTGCTGCTGGTTCTTGCGGGCACGTTCCTGCCGTTCTCGGGGTCGCGGTACTGGATGCTCTGGTGCGGATGCGCGACGGCCTGCGGCTGGATTGCCATGGCGTTCCGCCGCCCGACGCTCGGCCTCCACGGCGCCGTCTATTTGCTGCTGGGCGCGCTGGCGTCGGGGGCGATGGGGCAGCCCTTTTCGCGGTTGTTTGGCGGGGAGGGCGCTGCGCCGCGCTGGTGGGGAGCGGCGCTGGTGGTTGCTTCCGCCCTGATCGCCTGGGTGGCCGTCGCCGTCAGTTCGCCGGGGGAGACGGCGCAGTGGCGCAATCAGGCCTCCTCGTTCACCATCGCGGCGGTGGTCACGTGGATTCTGGCGGGCGCCGCGACGCACGAACTGGTGGCCGCCTGGCCGGGCCGCGGCGCTCCCGCCGACACCCTGGGAACAGTGGTTTTGACGCTGCTGTCGGTGGCTCTGGCCTGGTCCGCTATGCGCTGGCGAAGGCGAGAGCTGGTGTGGGTGGTGTATGGGTTCATGGCGCTGGCCGCGTGGAAACTAGTGGCGCGCGATTTCCAGCAGGAACACAACCTTGCGCTGGTGGCGTCCCTGTTGTTTTACGGAGGCACGCTGATTCTGCTGCCGCGGATTCTGCAGCGAAGGGCGGGGTAGTCCGGCCACCTCGTATCTGATATTGGATATCTTCGGCTACTTCGCGCCGTGAGGTGAAGCGCTGGCCCCATTTCATGCTCGTCTTTCGCCCCAGGGCTCGGGAGAGCAACGGCGACAGCAAATCTCCCGCCAGGGGCGACAATCAGAGTAACTGTCATGCGCAAAGTCGTTGTACTGTTCGCGCTCGCGCTGCCGGTGCGCCTTGCCGCCCAGCAACCCGATGGCACGCCCCTGCGCGCCCGCTTCGAAGATGGCGCCGCGTTCCGCTGGCTGAATAAGCCGGTTCTCGACTCGCGCCTCCTCGATGACATGGAAAGCCTCGCGACGTGGTCGTTCACCGGGGACGGCAACATGACTTTATCCACGTCCCCGCGCAAGAGCGGCGTGTACTCGCTGCGCCTCGATTCCGCGACCGGAGTGGCGACCGCCGGCGGCGACGCCGAGTGGGCTGATCTCGTCGCCACGCGCAAGTTCGCCGGCGAGGACTGGAGCGCCTTCAATCGCATCTCGCTCTGGGTGTACCCCGACATCGACGGCGCGCCGGCAATCTCGTGCTCGCTCGTGCTTCACAACGACGGCGCGCACAAACTGCCCGACCGCTACAACGAAGGCCGCAATGAATCCATCGCCCTGCAGAACCACCAATGGAATCAGGTGGTATGGGAGATTGCGCCGCTCGACCGTGAGAAAGTCACGGCGCTGGACTTCACTTACAGCCTTCCGAAGAAGCTGCCGGATCCCGGTGACCGCACCACCCTCTACATCGACCATTTGGAACTTCAGCGCGTGGATGCCGACTACGTCGAAGGCTGGGGCGTCGCGCCGGGCAGAATCGCCTTCAGCGGGAGCGGGTACTCTACCGGAGCGTCCAAGACGGCAATCGCCAGCAACCTGCCCCCCGGTCTGTTCAGCCTGGTCCGGCAGGACACCGGCGTGGTGGTTCTGACGAAGGCCATCGAATCGGTCACCACGCCGCTGGGCGTGTACCAGCTCCTCGACTTTTCCGAAGTCCGAGCCCCCGGCACTTATGCGATCCTGACCGCGCGCGGGCGCACGCGGCCCTTTCCAATCGGAGACGACGTGTGGCGCGACAGCATCCGCAAGGCCATTAACTTTATATACAGTGAGCGCTGCGGCACGGTCATCCCGGGCCTTCACGGCATCTGCCATCAGGATTGCTACACGACGCACGGAGACAGGCGTATCGTTGTCAACGGCGGCTACCACGATGCCGGAGACCTGACGGCAACCGGCCACACGCCGGGCATGGTCTACGCGATGCTGTCGCTCGCTGAGCGATTGCACGAGCAGGGACAGGACCCCGAGCTTGAGAAGCGGCTGATCGAAGAAGCAAAATGGGGTCTGAATTGGGTGCTGAAGACGCGTTTCGGCGACGGCTACCGCAGCACCGGCCAGCTCATCAGCTACTGGACCAACGGCATCATGGGCGACTCCGACGACCGCCATGGCGAAGCGGTCAACGATCCGGAGTGGAACTTCCGCGTGGCCGGCGTGGAGGCCCTCGCGTTTCGGGTTTTGCAGGCCTCCGATCCTGAACTTGCGAATCGCAGCCTCGCCACGGCGAAAGAGGACTGGCAGTTTGCGGTGAAGGGACTGGCCGCCGCCGCGCCAATTCCGCCGGTCTATGGCCAGAAGGACGAACTGGAACGGAACTCGATCGGCGCCCTGGCGTCGGTCGATCTGTTCGAGGCGACTGGCGACCGGCAGTATGCGGACGAAGCCTTCCGCCTCGCCGCGCCGATTCTGGCGTCGCAGGAGCGCAGGCTGCAGCCGTGGAGCATA
>CAYVPZ010000720.1:0-2812 GCA_964453955.1 uncultured Solibacteraceae bacterium
CACCGACCCGTTGGTGATCCAGGTCTTCTCGCCGTTCAGCACCCACTCGCCGCCGTCGCGGGTGGCGCGCGTGGTCATGCCCGCGGGGTTCGATCCAAAGCCCGGCTCGGTGAGGCCGAAGCAGCCGATGGCCGTGCCCGATTGCAGCTTCGGCAGCCAGCGCTCTTTCTGCTCCGCGGAGCCGTAGGTGAGGATGGGGTACATTACCAGCGCGCCCTGCACGGAGACGAAGCTGCGCAGGCCGGAATCGCCGCGCTCCAGCTCCTGCATGATGAGGCCGTATTCCACGCTGGACATGCCCGCGCAGCCATAGCCTTCGAGGTTCGCGCCGAGGAAGCCCAGTTCGCCCATCTCGGGGATGAGCTCGTTCGGGAAACGCGCGTCGCGGTAGCAGTCGCGAATCAGGGGCAGCAGCCGGTCGTCCACGAACTGGCGCGCTGTTTGCCGCACCAGCAGCTCCTCCTCGCTGAACAGCGAATCGATATGCAGGTAGTCCACGCCGTTGAACCTGGCCATAGCACCTTGATTCTACGCCACGCCGCGCGAGGGAACTTTTCGCGTGGATTTGTGATCTAATCTCCACAGGTATTGCCATGCGCCGACTGTGTTTTGTAATACTCATTTCCGCCTGTGCGTTGTTTGCGCAGAGCGACGCCAGCGGTTGGTTGGATCGCGGGGTACAGGCGTTCAAGAACGCGAGGTACGCGGAGGCGATAGATGCTTTCCAGCGCGCCGTGGATCTGGATCCATCCAACTCGAACGCGCGCCTGTATCTGGCGACGTCATTCTTCGTGCAATACATTCCGGGCGCGACCTCGCCGGAGAACCTTGCTTTCGCGGATAAAGCGCGCGCCGCGTTCGAGCAGGTGCTGACCATGCAGCCGGACAATAAGGCTGCCATGCAGTATCTTGCCTCGCTCGCCTACCAGGAATCGTCCGGCATTCGTGATCTGGAAGAGAAGTTGCGCCGCCTGGACGAAGCCCGCGGCTGGTATGAGAAGCTCATCGCAATCGATCCGCAGAACAAGGAAGCGTGGTACAGCCTCGGTGTGATCGATTGGCTGAAGTGGTACCCGAAGTGGATGGCGGCGCTGGAGCAGGCGGGGATGAGGCCGGATGAACCGCGCCCGATTTCGAACTACAATCTGCGGCTGGACCTCAGGACCGCCGCCGGGCAGTTTGTCGAGGACGGCATGTCGAAGCTGACCAAGGCGCTGGAGATCGATCCGCAGTATGACGACGCCATGGCGTATATGAACCTCCTCGTGCGGGAGCGCGCCTCCCTGGACGACACTCAGGAACAGTACGAAAAGGACGTTGCGGTCGCCAATGACTGGGTGCAGAAATCCCTGGAGGCGAAGAAAGCCAAAGCGAACCCGCAAACCGAGCCGCCGGCCTCCGGCGTCCAGCGCATCCGCGTGGGCGGCAATGTGCAGGCGGCTAACCTGATCAGGAAAGTGATCCCGGTGTATCCGACGGAGGCAAAGAAAGCCGGGGTTCAGGGGACCGTACGTTTTCAGATGATCCTCGGCACGGACGGCACGGTGCAGCACCTGCAGGTTGTCAGCGGGGATCCGCTACTTGTCGATGCGGCGCGCGATGCCGTCCAGCAGTGGGTCTACAAACCGACGCTTCTGAACGGGCAACCGGTGGAAGTGGTAACCACGGTGGATATCAACTTCACGCTCAGCATGGAATCGCCTTCATAAGATCGTTACAAGATCATACGGTGTCCCCTCTCGCCGGCACATCCAACAACCAGGATTGGAGGACACAATGTTGAGAAAAAGGCTCCGTTTGACCATGGTGCTGGCTGCGGCGCTGGCGCTGTTCACTCCCGTTATCGCTTCCGCCCGGGACCGCGACGATTACCACCATGATCGCTACGATCGCCGCGACCACTACGCGCGCGGCTACTGGGGACGCGATGGTTGCTGGCACCGTTACTGAGCTGTGCGGAGGGCCGGTTCACAGCTCCAGCAGGTAGCCCCTGCGGCCCACGTTGACCGCCCGGGTGCCGCCCATATCGATGGCGCGCCCGGCGGCTTCGTGGATGTGCCCGCAGAAGAACCAGCGCGGATGATGCTTGTCGATAAACTCGCGCACCGCGGAGCTGCCCGCGTGCAGGCCGTGGCGGATCTCGTCGAGCGCGGTGCCTTTCGGTGGCGTATGGCAGATCAGCACCAAAGGATCGAGACCGGCGAACTTCGCCAGCCGCTCGGCCAGTTCCTCCTCGCTGTATTCGCCCGGCGTCTGGAAAGGCGTGGGGTTGGAGTAGCCAAGGCCCGCGATCCAGTAACCATCCAGTTCGATGGCGCGTTCATGGAAAGAATCCAGCCCGTACTGCGCACACAGGCGCTGGGTGTCGGCCAGGGATTCGTGGTTGCCGGGCAGCACGTGCATACGCCCGGCGTGCCGCTGCAGAATAGGGCCGGCCTCATCCAGCCCGCGTCCCCACGTGGCCAGATCGCCCGCACAGAAGTAATGATCCGCCTCGGTGTCCATCAGCTTTTCGAGGGCTCGCCGGTCGCCGTGGATATCGGAAAACACCAGCAGGCGCATGGATTGATTGTAGAGCAGGAAAAGCGCTAATCGTCCTCCACCGGCGGCGGGAGAGTAGCGGCCAGTGCGATGAGCGAATCCTCGAAGGCGTAATCCGGCTTCGGGAAAAGATTGTGACGCTGCCACCAGCGGTACGTCTCCTTCATCCCCTCGTTGAAATCCACCGGCTTGAGCTTGAGCACCCGCTGCGCCTTGTTCACCACCATGGTGATGGGGGGCAAATCGTAGTAGAACGCGAAGTATAGCCTGG
>CAYVPZ010000721.1:0-2804 GCA_964453955.1 uncultured Solibacteraceae bacterium
GAACCTCGATTCGGCCAACGGCGAGGCGGTCATGACGTTGCTCTCGGACTTGCACCGCGAGGGCGCCACCATCTGCATGGTGACCCACGACCCGCGCTACGCGCTGCGCGCCGACCGCACCATCACGCTGTTCGACGGGCGTGTGGTGGAGGAACAGGCCGCGGTCGCGGCGATGGTGTAGGGTTTGGGACGCCGCCTTCCCAAAAGCGGACAGTGGAACGGGAACCCGCCGTAGTAAGGCGCTGATTATCCACAACCGCGTCTACGGCAGTTGAAATGCTTCGCGTGCCTCATGCTCTCGTCCATCCGATATGCCTTCCGGGTTCTGCTTAAGGCGCCCGGGTTCACTCTCATCGCGATCCTTTCGCTGGCCATCGGCATCGGCGCCAACAGCGCCATCTTCAGCGTTGTGGACGCCCTGCTGCTCCGCCCGCTGCCCTACCCGGAACCCGAGCGGCTGGTGAACATCTGGCTGCACTCTCCCGCGCTCGGCATCTTCCGCGACTGGCCGTCCCCCGGCCAGTACATCGATATCCGCAACGAAAACCAATCCTTCGAGGAAATGGCCATCGCCCAGCTTCGTAGCATGACCCTGACCGGCCGCGATGCCCCAGAGCGGGTGGATGGAATTTACACGTCCTCCACGCTGTTTCACCTGCTGGGTGCGCGTCCGCTGCTGGGGCGCGTGCTCCGTCCCGATGAAGACACACCAGGGAAGCCCGCGGTGGCCATTCTCAGTTACCGGATCTGGAGACGGCTGTTCAGCGCCGATCCGAAAGTGGCGGGCCACAGCATCACTCTGGACGGGAAACAGTACACCGTGGCCGGTGTGCTGCGCCGCGAGTTTCGCCTCGACGCAGAAGCGATGCCCGCGGAAATGTCCATGGACAAAGTGGACGTGTTTCTGCCTCTGCCGCTGGGAGCCGATGCCGCGCAGAATCGCCGCGACGAGAACTACAACCTGATGGCGCGGCTGAAGCCCGGCGTTTCGATCCAGCAGGCGCAGGCGGACATTGACATCATCGCCGGCCGCATCCGCGAGAAGGACAAACGAGACCGCACCTTCGGGATGACCGTGGTCGGCTTGCAGGACCAGGTGGTGGGCGACGTCCGCCGCGCCCTGCTGGTGCTGCTGGGGTCGGTGGCGCTGGTGCTGCTGATCGCCTGCGCCAATGTCGCCAATCTGATGCTCACGCGAGCGGCGGGGCGCCAGAAGGAACTGGCCATCCGCACCGCTTTGGGCGCGGGCGGGCTGCAGATCGCCCGCCAGTTGCTGGCGGAAAGCCTGGTGCTTGCGGTGATGGGCGGCACGGCCGGGCTGCTGATCGCGGAATGGACCCTGTATGCCGTGCGCGCCATCAATCCGGGGAACATCCCCCGGCTGGAGGACATCGCCATCAACGGCACGGTTCTGGCTTTCACGTTCGCAGTTGCGCTCTCCACCGGCGTACTGTGCAGCATTGCGCCGGCGTGGCGCGCCCTGAAGGTGGACCTCAACACCTCTCTGAAATCGGGCGGTCGCGGCGGCCAGACCGACGGCAGCATGCGCCTCGGGCGGCAACGGTTGCGCGGGCTGCTGGTGGTTTCCGAGCTGGCCCTCTCGCTCATCCTGCTCACCGGCGCCGGCCTGCTGATCCGCAGCTTCATTCATCTGCAGAGCGTTCCGCCGGGGTTCGCCACGGACCATATTCTTTCCATGCGCGTTGTCGCCAGCGGCCCGCAATACGAAAAGGCCAGCGCGGTGGAGGGGTTCTACCAGGAAATTGGAGATCGCATCACCCATCTGCCCGGGGTGAAGTCCGAGGGTCTGGCTTCCGTCCTGCCGCTCACCGGCGAAGTGGGGTGGGGCGGGATCAACGTGGAAGGCTATACGCCGCCGCCGGGGCAGGAACTGCAGGTGGACCTGCGCGTCGCCAGCGCCGATTACTTCCACACCATGAGCATTCCCCTGCGGAAAGGCCGCTTTTTCTCCGAGCACGACACCCGCGAGACGCAGCCAGTGGTAATCATCGATGAGAAGTTCGCCCGGCGCTTCTGGCCGCACGACAACCCCGTCGGAAAACACCTCTGGTTCAATCCGAAGAAGCCCATGACCATTGCCGGCGTGGTGGGGATGGTCAAGCAGTATGGGCTGGCCAGCGACAGCAAGATCGTCGTCTACTTTCCGCATCGGCAGCAGCCCGGCAGCAACATGTACCTGGTGGCGCGAACGTCTTCCGACCCCGCCCAACTCGCGGGCGCGATCACGCGGGAGATTCATGCCGTCGATCCGAACGTGGTGGTCTATGAAGTGCGCACCATGCAGGACCGGCTGTACGATTCGCTGGCCCGGCAGCGGTTCTCTTCCACCATGCTGGGCGCGTTTGCCGCTTTCGCCCTGCTGCTGGCGGCGGTGGGAGTGTTTGGCGTGATGTCCTGGCTGGTTTCGCAGACCACGCACGATCTGGGCGTGCGCCTCGCTCTGGGAGCGCGGCCGGGCGATATCGTCGGACTGGTGGTGGGGCAGGGAATGACGCTGGCGGCCATCGGCATCGTGGGAGGCCTGCTGGGGGCGCTGGCGCTGACCCGCCTGATGAGCAGCCTGCTGTTCGGCGTCGGCGCAACGGACGCGGTTACGTTCAGCGCGGTAGCAATGATGCTGGCGGGCGTGGCATTCGCCGCAACCGCGATTCCGGCGCACCGCGCCGCCAGAGTGGATCCGCTGGTGGCCCTGCGCGTGGAATAGCCCGCGGCGATGTGCTAAACTCAAGGTTTTGAACGACTCGGGAGAATACTGTCATGGCGAAGACATGCGATGTATGCGG
>CAYVPZ010000722.1:0-2794 GCA_964453955.1 uncultured Solibacteraceae bacterium
AGGACGTCTACTGCGAGAAGCCGATGGTGCAGCGCGTGGAATTCGGCGGGCCCGTGGTGGAAGCCCAGAAGACCACCGGCCGCATCTTTCAGGTGGGCAGCCAGAGGGTCAGCTCCATCGTTTACCAGAAGGCGCGCGACCTGTACCGCCAGGGCGCGCTGGGCCGGCTCAACACGGTGGAGGCCTGGTGGGACCGCAATTCCGCGATTGGCGCGTGGCAGTATTCGATTCCGCCCGATGCCTCGCCGGAAACGGTGGACTGGGACGCATTCCTGGGGCGCGCGCCAAAGCGTCCCTTCGAGCCCATCCGCCTTTTCCGCTGGCGCAATTATCGCGACTACGGCACCGGCGTGGCGGGCGATCTGTTCGTGCACCTGTTTTCCGGCATCCACTTCGTGACCGGCTCGCTGGGACCGTCGCGCATTTTCGCCAGCGGCGGCCTGCGTTTCTGGAAGGACGGGCGCGACGTGCCGGACGTGCTGATGGGCGTATTCGACTATCCGGAAACGCCAAACCATGCGGCATTCAATTTGTTCCTGCGGGTGAATTTCGTGAGCGGCACGGGCGAGGACTCGGGTTTTCGCTTCACCGGCGACGAGGCCATGCTGACCATCGGCTCGAACGGGGTGACGCTGGCGAAGCGCCCGCGCGAGACCGAGCCCGGCTACACCATCGGCACCTTCCCGCTGGCGGTGCAGGAAGAGTTTCTGAAGGAGTATCACGCGAAGTATCCGGTGGAGCGCCCGACGGCGGCCGCCATGAAGCCCGCCGAGGAGGAAGTGTATTCCGCGCCGCGCGGCTACAGCGACAACTACGATCACTTCGACCGTTTCTTCTCCAGCGTGCGCTCGCGCCAGCCGGTGGTGGAGGATGCGACGTTCGGGCTCCGCGCCGCCGGCCCCGCGCTGCTTTCCAACGTCAGCTACTTCGAGCAGCGCGTGATGGAGTGGGACGCGGAAAGGATGCGGGTGAAGGGCTGAAGGCGAATCAGGGGCCAACTCACTCCCAGTTCGCCGCCAGATCCACAAACGTGCGCACGGCCACACCCGTCGGCCCTTTGGCCATCCACGGTTTCGCGTCGTCCAGATAAGCCGTTCCGGCGATGTCCAGATGGACCCACGGCTTGTCCGCGACGAAATCGCGCAGAAACCAGGCGGCGGCGATCGAACCGCCCCAGCGCGTGCCGATGTTGGCCAGATCCGCGAAGGGGCTCTTCAACTGCTCCTTGTATTCGGCGTCCATGGGCATGCGCCACATCTTCTCGCCCTGGCGCTCGGCGGAGGCCAGCACCTTCGCCAGAAACTCGTCGTTGTTGGTGAACGCGCCCGTGCGCTCATGACCCAGCGCCACCACAATGGAGCCGGTCAGCGTGGCCGCGTCCAGCAGATGCGTGCAGCCGAGCTGAATCGCGTACGTGATGGCGTCGATCAGAATCAGGCGTCCTTCGGCGTCGGTGTTGAGCACCTCCACGGTCTTGCCATTCAGCGTGGTGACGATGTCGCCGGGGCGCTGCGCCTTCGCGCCCACCATGTTCTCCACCGCCGGAATCAAGGCGGTGACGCGAACCGCGGGCTCGCTCTGGGCGATGGCGCGCATGGCCCCCAGCACCGCCGCCCCGCCGCACATGTCGTATTTCATTTTGTCCATGTCGGCGGCCGGCTTGATGGAGACGCCGCCCGTATCGAAGGTGACGCCCTTGCCCACCAGCGCCAGGTGATCGGTGCTGGAGGCGTGCTCCGGAGTGTAGCGCAGCACGATCAGCGCAGGAGGCTCCGCGCTGCCCTGGGCCACGCCCAGCAGCGCTCCCATGCCGAGCTGGCGCATGCGGTCCCGGTCGAGCACCTCGCATTCGAGGCCGTACGCCGCCGCGGTTTCGCGGGCGCGGTTGGCCAGATCGACGGGGGTGAGGAGGTTGGCCGGTTCGTTGGCCAGCTCGCGCGCGAAGTTCTGCGCCTGGGCGAGGATCCGCGCTTGTTCCACGGCGTCGCGCAGTTCGGCGCCCCCGACGAGAGAAAAAGCCTCCACGGGCTTTTCGTCCTTCTTCGACTCGGTCTTATAGCGGTCGGGTTCGAAGACGCCCAGGATCGCGCCCTCCACGGCCGCGCTGGCGAATTCGGCGCTGGCGTGGTCCGCGCCGGGCGCAAACGCGATCCTGGGGACCCGCTTCGATTGCAGAGTCCGCGCCGCGATGGCCGCCGCCTGGCGCATGTCGGCGGGCGTGAACTCTTCCGCCTTTCCCCCGCCCACCACCAGAAGCCGCTTCGCGCGGAAGCCCGCCGGGCGGTGCAGCAGCACGGTTTCCCGCGCTTTCCCGGAAAACTCGCCGGATTCGTACAGTTCTTTCAGCCAGCCGGCGGTGGCCGCATCCACGGCGGCATCGGGCGCTCCTTCGAAAGAAAGAACGGCCAGCGCCTCGGTCTCCACCTCGTCAAATCGCCCGGTATTCAAGTCTACTTCCATCCGGTCTCCTAATGCCGATGCCGGGCGATCGCGGCGCGTGCTTCGTTCTGCGCCTCGCGATTCCGCTCGGCTTCCCGCTTATCGTGGAACTTCTTGCCTTTGCCCACCGCGATCTCGCACTTCACCCGGCCGTTCTTTAGATACATCTTCGTGGGGACCAGCGTGAGCCCCTTTTCCCGCGTCTCGCCCTGCAGCTTGTCGATCTCCTGGCGGTGCAGCAGCAGCTTGCGGCGCCGTTCGGGCGGATGGTTTTCGCGGTTGCCGTGCGAGTAGTGGCTGATGTGCGCGTTCACCAGCCACGCTTCGTTGCCGGCCACCTCGGCGAAGCTGTCTT
>CAYVPZ010000723.1:0-2790 GCA_964453955.1 uncultured Solibacteraceae bacterium
GATAACTCCCGCGCCGTTCTCGCCGGGGCACTTCCGATAGGGATCTAACGTTTCCGGCCAAGGTCCGCATGGCCTAGCGATTCGGTCTGGAACACGGTCTCCGGCATGATGCGTGAAGTGCGCGAGTATGTTTGGTAAATTCGCTGCTGCGTTCTGCCTCGGGATGCCACACAAGAGTTCAAATCCAAGGCGAGAACGTCGCGGTAGCAGTGCTTTGTGCGCCCATCATACCGAATAGCGGTCTACATCGGATTATTCGTCGTTGCACCGGCTGTCACATTGTCGTTGCTCCCGTCCACCTCTCCTAAAGGCGAGCCGCTGCTCAGCGGGCCGCCACAGCTCGTCGTCCTCTCGCTCCTAACCGCTTTGGCACTCTATCTCCGAGAGGTGAACCTGAACGTGACCGGGATGGAGTGTGGTGAGATATGACCAGCGTCATGCGAAGGAGACCGAAGCGCCTTGAACGAGGTTGGCGGACTAGGCTTTGATGATCGCCTGAACGAGTCGATGCTAGAGTTTTTGCGAGCGTGGAAAAACGAACATGTCTGGAATCACCCCAATAGGCAGCGGATACCGTTGCGGTTAGGAGGATTGCCACGATGATCCAACGGTCCCTTGCTCTTCTGTTACTTCTGTGGGCGCCGCAGTTCGCGCAAAGGAACGCACGGGCTCAGACTCAGGCAGGCCCGGTCGTGATCGGCGACACGGTTCAACTGCAATCCAACACGCTGAAGGAATCGAGAACCCTGCTCATCGCCAAGCCTGCCGGATATGACAGCGGAACGGACCGGTATCCGGTCTTGTACCTGCTGGACGGCGAGCTGCACTTCCGCTACACGGCTGCAATCGTCGATTTTCTCGCTGCGAACGACCGGACCCCAAAGATGCTAGTGGTCGGGATCGCCAGCGGCGAGTCTCGAAAGCGCACGCACGATCTGACACCGCCTTCGACCGCCGAGATCGACAACCGTTTCTCGCCGGGTAACGGAGGGGCGGATGCCTTCCTGTCGTTCCTGACAGGCGAGTTGATTCCATACGTGGATCAGACTTATCGCACCCGTCCCTACAGGCTCCTCGCCGGCCATTCGTTTGGCGGGTTGTTCGCGATCTACGCCTTACTCACACAGCCAAAGGCTTTCAATGGATATATTGCCGCCGATCCGAGTCTGTACTGGAACAACCAGGCGGTAGTCGCACAGGCGGAGTCGTTTTTCGCGCACGCCACCTCTCTCCAGGTCGATTTCTACATGACGGCAACCGACCTCTCGGGCAGGGTTCCGAATGAGGTTGCCAGATTGAACGCCGCACTTACCAGGTCGGCGCCTGTTGGCTTCCGATGGAAATTCGATTGGATGCAGCAGGAGAATCATATGTCGATTCCGCTCCCGAGCATTTACCGAGGGCTGGAGACCGTCTTCGAAGAGTGGCGCCTACCAGATCCTGTGGCGTTGTTCGATCGCGGCGGCATCGAGGCAATTCACCGGCGGTTTGGAGAGGCCGGCAAGAGATTCGGCTACCCCGAACGAACGACACCGCCTTTCACCGTCTCACTGGTGGTTGCAGCCCTGATGAGCGCGGGGCGTTTGGAAGAAGCGTCCAAGGTCCTGCTTCATGACACCACCACTTATCCCCCTCCCTGGAATCAACTGGATGCGCTCGCCCGCGCATATGAGAAGCGAGGCGATACGGGACAGGCGGTTCGGTACTATCGTCTGTCGCTAATACAGAACCCAAGCAATGAGTTTGCCAGGAAGAAGCTCACAGAGATGGGCATCAAAGTCCCAGAACAACGGCAGGACTAGCGTCCGCGCTATAGAGGAGATGGACCCACCGCGGCTGCGGGCGCAGCTTTCCTGTGGCTCGACCGTCCCCTTCCGGTGCCGCGCGTCACGGGCATTGTCCAGCTCACTGGCGGCTCGGGCAACACCCCGCCCTTGCTCACGGACGGGACGCGGCTGCTTTTCGACCTCACGTCGGACCCGCATCACGTATCGGTGAAAGGCGGCGAGCTTGCTCCCTTCAAGCTGCCAGAGTTCGGCCGCGGAAGCTGGGGAAACGCTGTCGCGAAATCATTAGGACCGTGTCGCGAAAATCCCCATTGCACCAGCAAACGCCCAGGAAGTCCGCATCTGGGAAACCAATCCGGTCACTCAAGTAACCTGCTCGGTCACTGACGAGCACGGGGTCCAACCACTCGGCCGCGCAGCCGCCGACTCGCAACCCACACACTATCCCCTTACTGGCAGCAGCTCATGGTCGCCAGTAGCGGCATTCTCGCTGACGCCGTCTGCTGCGGGCCGAAGTAGTTCTGCTCGCCCAGGATCTTGTACACCTGGCCGGCGATGCCGGAGGCCACCGGACCGTTAATGGGCCGGCCGCCGGTCAGCAGCACCGCCACCACCAGTTTCCGGTTACCCACCTCGTTGAAGGAACCGAACCAGCCCAGATGCGTCGGCGTGCGGGTGTCCGAACAAGTCCCCGTCTTGCCGTAGATCGGCTGCGACGGATCGTAGTTCGCACGGCGCGCGGTCCCGAACTCCACGGCGTCGTTCATGCCCGGCTTGATCTCGGGCACGTACCTGGCGACGTCCAACTGGCGCTTCACCTTCGGCTGGAAACTGGCGATCTCCTCCTGGGATTTCGGGTACTGCAGGTAATACAGGGTCCCGCCGTTGGCGAATACCGAGACCAGCGAGGCGAGCTGCAGGGGCGTCAGATAGATGCCCGAACCGAAGCTGGTCATCATTCCCATGCCTTCCTTCGGCGCTTCCGCCGGCAGCGTGCCCGGCT